>JAFAYN010000567.1 GCA_019240375.1 Gemmatimonadota bacterium | reverse complement strand
TCGCTCGACTGGAACCCCAGCGCCGTGATGTTGGCGGCCACGTCGGGGTTGGCGGCGGCGTTCATCAGGTTGGCCGCGTCGGCCTCCACGTGCCCCGTCATCTGCCGGCGGAACTGCGCCGTGCGGAACATGTTGGCGATGTCCCCGGCCCCCAGCCCCGTTTCCCGCCGGAACGCCGCCAGGTTGGCCGTGGTGTAGGTGGCGATGCGCCCCAGGAGCTGCGCCTCGGTCACCGCGGCGGGAAGCTCGTGGGTGAAGATCCGGTCGTAGCGCGCCGCCGTGGCGGTGGAGATGGTGGTCAGCGTGGTGGTGTCGGCCGCCGTCAGCCCGTAGAAGGCGGCCAGGTCGGCGACGTTGTTGTTCAGTGTGCCCGCCGCCGTCCCCCCGATCATCTGCGCCTTGCCGAAGGAGGCGGGGGTCTGCGAGCCGTTGCGGAGGATCGCGGGGACCTCGCCGCTCGACCCGCCCGCCTCGTGCGCCTCGATGGCGTTGATGATCTGCTGCACCGCGTGCGCGAACGCCGGCATCGCCGGCCCCGCCTCGCGCAGGTCGGTGTGCGGGTTGGTGACGGTGGGAGTGGAGAAGGTCGGGTCGTTCAGCGCCCGCTCCCCGGCTCCGCCCGCGGAAAGGATGTCGTCGGTCCCTCCCGCGGCGGTGCGCTGGAAGCGGCGGATCGCCAGGATGGTCTGGGGGACGCTGGCGGCAGTCACCGTCCCCGCGCCCGCCGCGGCCACCACCGCCCGCTCCGCCAGGTACGCCGGGGTGTCCAGGTACCCCAGGCGGTGGAGCCGATCCTGCACGGCGCGCACGTCCGGCGCGCTGTTGCGCGCGGGGTGCGCCGTGGGCTGTGCGCCCACGCTCCCGGTGAGCCCCAGCTGCACCGGCGGGGGGAGGAAGGGCTTCGCCAGGAGCCGGTTGGAGGCGTCCAGCGGCTCGATCCGGCCGCTGGCGGGGGCGGTGAGCCCCACCACCCGCTCCTGGAAGCGCCGGACCGCGGCGATGGTCTGCGGGATGGTGGCGTCCGCCACCGTGGCCCCACCCGTGGCGACCGCGGCCGACTCGGTGCGGTGGTCGGCTTCCGCCAGCCAGCGGAGGTCGCGCAGCCGGTCCTGCACCGCGCGCACCTCGGCGCGGGCGTTCCCTCCCCCCGCGCCCACGCTCCCCGCCGTATCGATCCGCTGCGAGAGCGCGAAGAGCGGGTTGTTCAGCGCCGCCAGGGTGGGGTGCGCCGGCTCGATCCGCGCCACCGCCGGGGCCCGCGCCCCCAGGAACGCCTCGCGGAAGCGCCGGACGGCGGCGACGGTCTCGGTCAGCGCGGCCTCGGCCACGCGGTCGGTCAGCACCGGGTTGACCGCCTCGCTGCCGTGGTTCGCGGCGGTCAGCACGGCGAAGCGGAGGAGCCGGTCCTGCACGGCGCGCACGTCGGCCGGGCGGTTCCACCCCATGAACCCCACCGAGCCGGTCGGGACCACCGGGTCGCGCCCCCAGGCAAGCGGGTTGGACAGGAGGCGGTGCGTGTCGTCGTCCGGCTCCACGATCCCCTGCGCCGTCCACGCCTGCCCGGCCGCGGCGGCGGGGAGGCGGAGCACCTGCTGCCGGAAGCGGGCGAGGGCGGCGAAGGTGCTCGCCAGGTCGGCCTCGGCCACCGCCCCGGTGCGCGCCGGGTCCACCTGCTCGCGCGCGTAGTCGGTGGCCGACAGGAAGCGGAGCGCCTGGAGGCGGTCCTGCACGGCGCGGAGGTCCGCCCGCGCGTTGGCCTTCCCCGCGCCCACCGCGCCGGTCAGCGTCAGCGGGGGCGGCCGGTCGGCGGGGCCGATCCGCACCGGGGGCGGGGTGGTCCCCGCGGCGGGGACGGGGTCGCCCAGGAGGCGCTGCCGGAAGGCGCGGATCGCCGCCACGGTGGCGCCGGTGGGCGCCAGCACCACGGGGGTGGGCGTCACCGGGTTGGCCCGCTCCCGCAGGTAGTCCGCCTCGGCCAGGAAGCCCAGGAAGCGGAGGCGCTCCTGCAGCGCGCGCACGTCGGCGGCGCGGTTGGGGGCGGGCGTCGGCGGCGTCCCGGCCGGCTCCCCCACCGCGTCGACGAGCGCCAGGCGCGGCGGGTGGTTCAGCCGCTCCAGGGTGGGCTCCTCCAGCTCCACCACCCCGGCCGCGGGGGGGGAGATCCCCAGCCGCGCCTGGCGGAAGGCGGCGATGGCCGCGACGGTGGCGGCGAGCGCCGTTTCCGCCACCGGGGCGGGCGCGGGGGTGGTGTCCGGGTCGGGGACGGCGACCGCCTCCGCCTGGTGGGCCGCCGGGGCGAGGACGCCCAGCCGGAGGAGGCGGTCCTGCACCGCGCGCACGTCGGCCGGGTGGTTGGGCGCCCCCGCGCCCACCGGGAAGCGGAGCCGCAGCGGGAGGAGCCCGAACAGGTACGGCTCCTCCAGGAGCTGCGCGTTGCGCCGCCCGGGGAAGATGGCCCGCAGGCTCCCCTGCGTCAGCCGGGTGTCGAACTCCCGGATCGCCGCGATGGTGCGGGCCAGGCTCGCGGCGGGGACCGTGGTGACGGCGGGGACGGCGGCAGGGTCCACCCGCTCGGCCAGGTAGCTCGCTTCGGTGAGGAAGCCGAGCTGGAAGAGGCGCTCCTGCACGGCGCGGACATCCTGCGGGCGGTTCATCGCCGGGGCGGGGGAGGCGCCCGGGAGCTCCCCCACCGGGGTGGCGAGCGCCAGCCGGACGACGGGGAAGGGGAGGCTCCCGTTCATCGCCGCCAGGGTGGGGTCGTCCGACCGGATCAGCGCCAGCGGGAAGGGGATGGCGAGCGCCAGCACCAGCTGGCGGTGCAGCGCCCCGTACAGGCGGGGCATCGCCGCCAGGTTCAGCGGCCCGGCGGCCGCCAGGTCCACCGGCTCGGCCGTGACGTCGGCGGCGCTCAGCCTCCCCAGCTCCTGCAGGCGGTCCTGCAGCCGGCGCACGTCGCGCGGGAGGTTGTCCCCGCCCTCCCCCACCGTCCCCTCCAGCGCCACGGGGACACGCATCCGCACGTCGCCCAGGTCGCGCGCCGAGGTCAGCTCCCCCGGGGCGGCGCGCTGCGGGAAGACGGCGCGCGTCTCACCCCGCGTCAGCTCCAGCGTCCACTCCGGCAGCGCGTCCATCACCAGGGCGAAGCTCCCCCCCTCCATGGTGGTGGTGCCGGCCAGCATCGCCCCCTCCGGGTCGAGGGCCCGGACCTGCACTTCCGCCAGCGGCTCGCCGATCTGGTCGGTCACCCGCCCCCGGTACGACAGGTACTCGGAGACGGTGAACTGCTTGGTCGCGAGCACTCCCGTCCCGTCCCCCGTCGGCGCGAAGAAGGCGAGCACCGTCGGCTGGGCCCCCGTCTGCTCGTGCGCCACGAGGTCCACCACGTCGGGCGCGGAGTCGCCCCGCACCTCCAGCTTTTCCGGCTCCAGCGCGTACCAGCGGAAATTCCCCAGGCCGGGCGCTCCCTCCACCACCGCCTTTACGCGCGCCGGGCGCTCCGGGGCCAGCCCCTCGGGCGGCTCGCTCCCGTCGGGCGCCCTGATGGCGAGGCTCAGGGGGAGCGGCCCCACCGAAAGAGGGAGGGAGGCTTCCACCTTCCCCTCCACCGCCACCTCCAGGAGCACGTCGGGCTCGGTCCCCACCGTGGCCGCCTCGCCGTACAGGGTGAGGAGCCGGCGGGTGTCGGCGGCGAAGCTCAGGACGGCCGGGCCGCTCGACCCGTCGAAGCGGATCATCCCGTGCCCGGCCTCGCTCCGCTTCCGGAAGGTCAGCGCCACGGGGCCCGAGTCGTCGGGGCGCGCCGGCAGGTCCTCCCCCTCCTGCGCCCGCCAGCGGATGTCCAGGAGCATCGGCGAGGTGGCGCCCTCGGGGACCCGGTCGGAGCAGACTACGCGCACGTCCACCCGCCACCGGTCGCGGCAGATGGTGCCGCGGACGACCTGGGGCCCGATCAGGCGGTCGGGCATCAGGCGGGGGTGACGTTGAAGGTGAGGGTCCGCGAGCGGACCTCGGCGCCCCAGTTGTTCCCCGTCCCCGCCCAGGTCTTGGCGGCGGAGCGCAGCTCGTACAGGTACAGCCTGCGCAGGGTGGTTTCCCGGTCGTCGTCGTGCTCCGGGGGGGCGAAGGACGCGTCGGTGTCGAAGTCCGGCTGATACGAGACGCGGAGCGTTTCCGTGGCGTGGGTCGCCCC
>JAFAYN010000454.1 GCA_019240375.1 Gemmatimonadota bacterium | reverse complement strand
TTGTGGTGCTCCCCGCGCTTCAGGTGCACCTCCACGCCCGAGACGCAGGGGAGGCGGCGCGGGAGCGCGCGGAACAGCTCCGGGTCGAGGAGCAGTTCCTTTTCGCGCGCCACCCGGTTGCGGACGCGCTCGCGGAACGCCGCGGCGGGGAGGGCGTCCGGCGCCTGAGCCAGCTCCACCGAGGCGTGGAAGGCTTCCAGGAGCGGGAGGCTGCGCAGGTCGCCCAGGAAGACGGCGCCGCCGGGGGCGAGCGCGGCGACGGCGCCGTCCAGCACGCGCAGCAGGTAGTCCACCCCGGGGAAGTACTGCGCCACCGAGTTGATCACCACCAGGTCGAAGTGCCCGGTCGGGATCCCGGTGAAGTCGTCGGCGGTGCGCTCCGTCAGCGTCACCTGCGGGAGCGGGCGGCGGGCGAGCTGGTGCCGGAGGTAGGCGATGGCCTCGGCGGAGAAGTCGGCGCCCCGGTACTCCTCGGTCTCGGGCGCGACGCGGAAGAGGAGGAGCCCGGTCCCGCACCCGATCTCCAGCACGCGGCGCGGCTTCAGCGTGCGGATCCGCTCGGCGGCGCGCTCCACCCACTCGCGCATCTCGTCGGCCGGGATCGGCTCGCCGGTGTAGCTGCTGTTCCACCCGGCCACGTGGAAGGCGGGGTCCTCGTCCGGGGCGTCCTGCCGGTACGAATCGCCGAACAGCGACTCCCACTCCGCCACGTGCTCCCGCTGGATCCCCTCTCCCGCGGGCGCGGCCTCGCGGGCGGGCGCCTCCTCGGCGGGGACGACGTAGGCGACCAGGCGCTTCTCGCCCGGGGTGTCCTCGCGCACCAGGACGGCGGCCTCGCGCACCCCCGGGTGCTCGGCCAGCACCGCCTCGACCTCGCCGGGCTCGATGCGGAACCCGCGGATCTTGACCTGCTGGTCGATGCGGCCCAGGAACTCCAGCTCCCCTTCGGCCGTCCAGCGCACCCGGTCGCCCGTGCGGTACAGCCGCCCTCCCGATGCACCGCCGAAGGGGTCGGGGACCCACTTCTTCGCCGTCAATTCCGGGCGGTCCAGGTAGTCGCGTGCAAGGCTCCCGCTCCCCAGGCACAGCTCGCCCGGGACGCCGACGGGAACGGGGTGCAGGGCGCGGTCGAGGACGTACAGCGCGGCGTTCCCCAGCGGGCGCCCGATCCACTGGCGGCGCGCTTCCCCCTCGCGTGACCGGTGCGAGGCGCAGATGATGGTCCCCTCGGTGGGGCCGTACATCACGTGGATCGCGGCGGCGGGGAACGCCTCGCGCATCTCGTCCAGCAGGTCGGGCGGAACGGCGTCGCCGCCCACGAACACCCGGCGCAGGGCGGGGAGGGCGCTTCCGGCCGCGCGGACCCCGGCCGCGACCTGGCGCATCAGCGCGGGGACGGCGTGCAGCGCGGTGGCGTCCTCCAGCTCGCGCAGCAGGTGGTCGGTGCGGAGCACCGTGTCGCGCGGGACGATGCGCACCCGGCCGCCCGCCAGCAGGGGGAGGACCGACTCGAAGAGCCAGATGTCGAAGGCGTGGCTCGCCAGCGACGGCACCCGGTCGTCCGGCCCGAAGCGGAAGGCTTCCCGCGCGGCGAGGAGCGTGCGGGCCAGCTCCCCGTGGGCGACGCGGACGCCCTTGGGGCGGCCGGTGGAGCCGGAGGTGTAGATCACGTACGCGAGCTGCCCCGGGTCGACGGCGCCCTCCGGCGCCTCGTCGCTCTCCCCCGTGATGCGCTCCGCGTCGGCGTCCAGCAGGAGCGGCCGGGCCGGGTGCTCCGGGAGCGCGGCGGCCAGTCGGCTCCGGGTGACGAGCACCGGGGCGCCCGCGTCGCGGAGGAGGAGCGCCAGCCGCTCCGGCGGGTAGCCGGGGTCGAGCGGGAGGTAGGCGCCCCCCGCCTTCCAGATCCCCAGGGTTCCCACCAGCAGGTCGGCGTCGCGCTCCAGGCACAGGCCCACGGGCGTCTCCGGCCCGACGCCCAGGGCGCGCAGCGCGTGGGCGAGCCGGCTGGAGCGCCGGTCCAGCTCCGCGTACGACAGGGTGCGCTCCCCGTCCACCACGGCGGGGGCGTCGGGGGTGCGGGCCACCTGCTCCGCGAACCGGCGGGGGACGGTGCCCTCGGCCGGGAGCGCGCGTGGGGCGCCCCACTCCCCCAGCAGGCGGTCGCGCTCGTCGGGAGCCAGGAGGGAGATCTCCGACACCCGGCGTCCGGGGTCGCCCACAGCCTCCTCCACCACCACCCGGAAGTGCTCCAGCAGCCGCGCGACGGTGGCCTCCTCGAACAGGTCGGTGCGGTAGTGGAGCGTCCCCTCGATCCCGGTCTCCTCGTCGAACAGCGAAAAGCCCAGCGCGAACTGCGAAACCTCCTCGGTCCCGGCCAGCGGCTCCATCCGCAGCTCGCCCAGGCTCAGCTCCCCCATCTCCATGTTCTGGAGGGCGAACATCACCTGGAAGAGCGGGGTGTGGGTCAGGCTGCGCTCCGGGGCAAGCTCCTCCACCAGCCGCTCGAAGGGGAGGTCCTGGTGCGCGAAGGCGCCCAGCGCCCCCTCCCGCACCCGCGCCAGCAGCTCCAGGAAGGTGGGGTCGCCGGACAGGTCGGTGCGCAGCGCCAGCGTGTTGACGAAGAAGCCGATCAGCCCCTCCAGCTCCACCCGGGTGCGGTTGGCGACGGGGGTGCCGACCACCACGTCCTCCTGCCCCGCGTACCGGGACAGGAGGAGCTGGAGCGCGGCGAGGAGCACCATGAAGACCGTCCCCCCCTCGCGCCGCGCCAGCTCCCGCGCTTCCCGCGAGACTTCGGCGGACAGGCCGAAGCGGAGGACGCGCGCGCTCGCGCCGGCCACCGCGCGGGGCGGGTGGTCGGCGGGGAGCTCCAGCACCGGGGGGGCGTCGGCCAGGCGCCCGCGCCAGTACGCGAGCTGCTCCTCCAGCTTCGCCCCGGTCAGCCACTCGCGCTGCCAGAGCGCGTAGTCCGCGTACTGCACCGGCAGCTCGGGGAAGGGGGAGGGGAGCCCCCGGACCAGCGCGTCGTACAGCCCCGACAGCTCGCGGGTCAGCACGCCTATGCTCCACCCGTCGCTGACGATGTGGTGCATGGTGAAGAGCGCCGCGTGGTCGGTGTCCGCCAGGCGCAGCAGGGTGGCGCGCAGCAGGGGGCCGCGCTCCAGGTCGAAGGGGCGCAGCGCCTCCTCCCTCGCCAGGCGCCGGGTCTCCGCCTCGCGCCGCTCTTCCGGGAGGGCGGACAGGTCCACCACGGGGAAGTAGACTGGGCCGGCGGGGAGGACCACCTGTACCGGCTCGTCGCCCCGCTCGGCGAAGCGGGTGCGGAGCGCCTCGTGGCGGCGGACCACCTCCGACAGCGCCCGACGCAGCACGCCCCCGTCCAGCACTCCCCGCAGCCGCAGCGGGAAGGGCATGTTGTAGGCGGCCGTGCCGGGGTCGAGCCGGTCGATGAACCAGAGCCGCTGCTGCGCGAAGGAGAGCGGCACCGGTCCGTCGGTGCCCCTCCTGCGGATCTCCTCCCGCTCGTGCGAGCCGTGGTCCTTCTGCAGCAGCTTCTGCAGGAGGAGGCGGCGCTCGGGCGAGAGCTTCGCCAGCCGGTCCAGCATGTCCGTCATCGATCTATCCCCTCGTTTCTCCGAACCGACTCAACCACGGAGGAGCCGCAGGACTTCCTCCTCCGACAGGTCCTCGATCCGCTCCAGTATCGCTTCCAGTCGGTCGGCGTCCACCTCCACCTTCGGCTGCTCCGCCGACAGCCGCTCGGCGATCCCGGCCACGGTGGGCGCCTCGAACAGCGCCCGCAGCTGGAGGTCGATCCCGAACGCCTTGCGGATGCGCGCCAGCACGCGGGTGGCGAGGAGCGAGTGCCCGCCGATGTCGAAGAAGCCGTCGTTCACGCCCACGCGCTCCACCCCCAGCACGTCGGCCACGATCTCCACCAGCATCTCCTCCACCGGGGTGCGCGGGGCGACGTACTCCGCCGCGGCGACCCCCCGCTCCGGCGCCGGGAGGGCGCGCCGGTCCAGCTTGCCGCTGGGGGTGAGCGGGAGCGCGTCCAGCGTCACGAAGGCGGCGGGGACCATGTGCTCCGGGAGCCGTTCCCGGGCGTGGGCGCGCACCGCGTCCACCGAAAGCTCGCCGTCGGATGCCGTCAGGTACGCCACCAGGCGCCGCTCGCCGGGGACGTCCTCCCGCGCGACCACCGCCGCCTCGCGGACGGCGAGGTGGGCGGCGAGCACCGCCTCCACCTCGCCGGGCTCGATGCGGAAGCCGCGGATCTTGACCTGCTGGTCGAGGCGCCCCAGGAACTCCAGCGTCCCGTCCTCGCGCCAGCGCGCCCGGTCGCCGGTGCGGTACGCCCGCGCCCCCGCCTCGCTCGCAAAGGCGTCGGGGACGAAGCGCTCGGCGGTCAGGTCGGGGCGGCCCAGGTACCCCCGCGCCACGCCCGCGCCGCCGACGAACAATTCGCCCGGGACTCCGGCCGGGACCGGGCGCCCGTCGCGGTCCAGCACGTACGCGCGCAGGTTGGCGATGGGGCGGCCGATGGGCGCGCCGCGCGTTGCCTCCGCGACCTCCAGCGCCGTGGCGACCACCGTGGTCTCGGTGGGGCCGTAGGCGATGAAGAAGCGCCGCCCCCGTGACCAGCGGGCGACCGTAGCCGGCGGGGTCACGTCGCCCCCGGCGATCACCGTCCGCAGCGCGGGGAGGTCGTCGTCGGGGAGGGAGGCGAGCAGCGCCGGGGCCAGGGCCGCGGCGGTGATCCCGTGCGTCCGCATCAGCCCGGTCAGCCCCTCGCCGGAAAGCTGCTCCTCGCGGCTGGCGACGTGGAGCGAGGCCCCGGTGGTGAGTGCCATGAACAGGTCGAGCACCGCCGGGTCGAAGCTGAACGAGTACGCCTGGAGGAGGCGGGTGTCCGCTCCGATCCCGTGCAGCCGCACGGAGGCGTTCACCGCGTTGGCGAGCGCCCCGTGCGACACCGCCACGCCCTTGGGGGTGCCGGTGGAGCCCGAGGTGTAGATCACGTACGCGAGCTGCTCCGGATCGACCCTCACGGCGGGAGCCTCCGCGCTTGCCCGGTCGATCTCGTCCCGGTCGGCGTCCAGCCGGATCACCTGGATCCCATCGGTCGGGAGGGTGCCCGCCAGCGACTCCTGGGTGAGGAGCACCCGCACGTCGGCGTCGCGGAGCGTGTGGGCGAGCCGCTCGGAGCGGTACGCCGGGTCCAGCGGGACGTACGCGCACCCGGCCCTGAGGGCCGCCAGCGCACCGACCACCGCGTCGGCCCCACGCTCGACGTACACCCCGACCCGCGCCTCCGGCCCCCCGCCGCGCCGCAGCAGGGCGTGCGCGAGCCGGTTGGCGCGCGCGTCCAGCTCGCCGTAGGTCAGCGACCGGCCGCCGGACACCACCGCGACCGCCTCCGGGTTCATCCTCGCCCGTTCGGCGAACCGCTCGTGCACCGGCGTCGCGGGGAACTCCTCGCGGAAGCCGCTCCACTCCTCCAGCACCCGGCTCCGCTCCGCCCCTTCCAGGAGCCCCACCTCGCCCAGCGTGCGCTCCGGGGCGGCGGCCATGCTCACCAGGAGCGCGCGGAGCTGTTCCAGCACCCGCTCGATCGCCTCCGGGTCGAAGCGGTCGCGCAGGAACTCCGCCTCCACCCCCAGCCGGTCGCGCATGGCGGCCACCAGGGTGAGCGGGAGGTCGGCCTGCTCGGTCCCTTCCCAGTCCTGGATGACGAAGCTCCGCTCCCCGCCCGAGACCACGTCCTCCATGGGGAGGTTCTGGAACACGACGATGCTCTCGAAGAGCGCCTGCGACGCCGGCACTTCGGTCCACGAGCGGACCTGCACCAGCGGGGTGTAGGCGTACTCGCGCGCCGTGGCGAGCCGCCGCTGCAGCTCCGCCAGCCACTCCGGGAGCGGCTGCCCCGGCGTGGTCCTCACCCGCACCGGGACGGTGTTGATGAACAGCCCGACCATCTCCTCCACCCCGGCCAGCTCCCCGGGGCGGCCGGAGACCACCGCGCCGAAGAGCACGTCGTCCTCGCCGCCGTACTGCGACAGCACCAGCGCCCACGCCCCCTGCACCAGGGTGCTCAGGGTGAGATGGTGCCGGCGCGCCAGCGCCTGGAGCGCCTGCGAATCGTCCTCGGAAAGCTCGATCCGGGTCCGCCCGTAGCGGGGCTCGTCCGCCGCCGGGGGGGTGACCCGCCCGAAGTCGAGCGGGGTCGGCGCGGCGAAGCCGGCCAGCTCCTCCCTCCAGAAGCGCTCCGCGGCGGCGAGGTCGCGCTCGCCCAGCCAGGCCACGTAGTCGCGGTACGCCGGGGCGGGCGGGAGCCGGAGCTCCTCGCCGCGCGCGTACGCGTCGAAGAGCGTCACCACGTCGCGGAAGACCAGCGGGAGGCTCCACCCGTCGGTGATCAGGTGGTGGTGGGTCCACACCATCCGGTACAGGTCGTCGCGCAGGCGGAAGAGCGCCATGCGCATCAGCGGTGCCCGCGCCACCTCGAACCCCTGCTCGCGGTCGGAGCGCAGGAACTCCCGCAGCCGCTCCGCCTGCTCCGATTCCGGGAGGCCACGCCAGTCCTCCTCGCGGAAGGGGAGCTCCGCCCGCCCGTGCACCACCTGGAGCGGCCGGTCGAGCCCTTCCCACACGAAGCCGCTGTGCAGCACCGCGTGGCGGTCCGCCGTCCCCTGCCAGGCGCGCCGGAAGGCGTCCACGTCCACCGTCCCCGCCAGCCCGAACACGTACTGCCCCACGTACCCGCCCTGCCCGGGGGCGTACAGCGAGTGGAAGAGCATCCCCTCCTGCATCGGCGAGAGCGGGTACGCGTCCACCGCGTCCGGCTCGGCCTCCCGCAGCGCGGCGAGCGCGTCCGGGTCGAGCCCCGACAGCGCGAACGGTCCGGCGGCGCGGGTGACGTGCCCCCCGTCCGCCGCCGACGCAGACGAGCCGTCGCCGTTGCCGTTCGCCACCAGCGGGGCAAGCTCGGCGATGGTGGGGTGCTCGAAGAAGTGCCTGGGCTTCAGCTCCACCCCCGCCCGGCGGGCGCGGGACACCGCCTGGATGGACAGGATGGAGTCGCCGCCCAGCTCGAAGAAGTTGTCGCGCACCCCCACCCGCTCCACCCGCAGCACCTCGCGCCACACCTCGGCCAGCACCTCTTCGGTCGGGGTGCGCGGCGCCTCGTACCCGGCCTCCGCCGCGCCGCGCTCCGGTGCCGGGAGGGCGTTGCGGTCCACCTTCCCCGTGGAGGTGAGCGGGAAGGCGTCCAGCGCCACCAGGAAGGAGGGGACCATGTACTCGGGGACGTGTCCGCGGAGGTGCGCCTTGAGCCGGTCGGTGCCCACCGGCTCGCGCGCGGTGAAGTACCCCACCAGCGCGTCGTCGCGCAGCACCACCACCGCCTCGGAAACGCTGTCGTGGCGCAGCAGGGCCGACTCGATCTCGCCGGGCTCCACCCGGTAGCCGCGCACCTTGACCTGCTCGTCCACCCTCCCCATGAACTCCAGCTCGCCGTCCGGCCGCCAGCGCGCCCGGTCGCCGGTGCGGTACAGCCGCTCCCCCGGCGTGGCGCCGAACGGGTCGGGGACGAACTTCTCGGCGGTCATGTCCGCCCGGCCGTGGTAGCCGCGGGCCAGCCCGGGGCCGCCCAGCAGCAGCTCGCCGGGGACGCCGAGCGGGACCGGCCGCCCCGGCGCGTCGCACACGTAGATGCGGGCGTTGGGGAGCGGGGTCCCCAGCAGGTGCCGCTCGGGGCGGGGCTCCCCCGCAGAGTGGGCGGTGCAGATGATCCCGCCCTCGGTGGGGCCGTACAGCACGTCCACAGCGGCGGCCGGGAAGACGACGCGCATCTCCTCCAGCAGGTCGGCCGGGACGGCGTCGCCGCCGACGAAGGCGTGGCGCAGCCCGGGGAGCGTTCGTCCCTCCTCGGTCAGCGCCTGCACCAGCTGCCGCATCAGCGCGGGGACGGCGTGCAGCAGGGTGGCGTCCGCGGCCTCGCGCATCAGCGCGTCCATGTCGGTGACGTGCTCGGCGGGGACGATCCGCACCGCGCCCCCGGAAACCAGGGGGAGAAGCGCCTCGAAGAGCCAGATGTCGAACGCGTACGAGGCGAGCGAGGTCATCACGTCGCCCTCGCGCACCCCGAAGCGCTCCCGCGAGCCGAGCAGGGTGTCCAGCAGGGCGCGGTGCTCCACCCGCACACCCTTTGGCGTCCCCGTGGAGCCGGAGGTGTAGATCACGTACGCCAGCCCTTCCGGCGCGAGCGCCACCGCCGGGGCTTCCGCACTCTCCCCCGCGACGTCGTCCGAGTCGAGGGCGATCAGCTCCGCCCCGTACGCTTCCAGGCGGGCGCCCAGCCGTTCCTGCGTCACGATCACCCCCAGCCCCGCGTCGCGGACGATGCGGGCCAGGCGGTCGTCGGGGTGCGCGGGGTCGAGCGGGACGAAGGCTCCGCCCGCCCGCAGGATCCCCAGCAGCGCGGTCACCATCTCCGGCCCGCGCTCCACGCACACCCCCACCAGCACCTCCGGTCCCACGCCACGGCGGCGCAGCACCCGGGCGAGCCGGTTCGCGCCCGCCTCCAGCTCTGCGTAGGTGACGCTCGCCTCGCCCCAGAGCAGGGCGGGAGCGTCGGGGTGCCGGCGCGCGCCCTCGGACACCAGCGCCGGGACCAGCGGCTCGGCGGGGAAGGGGTGGGCGGTGGCGTTGAACCCTTCCAGCACGCGCTCCCGCTCGCGGGGGCTCATCACCTCCAGCTCCGAGATGCGCCGCTCGGGGTGGGCGGCGATCCCCTCCAGCACGGCGATGTAGTTGGCCAGCAGCCGCTCGGCGGTGGACGGGTCGAAGAGGTCCAGGTTGTAGCCCATGATCCCCACGATCGTCCCCTCCTCGGGGTGCTCGCGCAGGAGCACGTCCAGGTCGAACTTGGCCGTCCCGCTGTCGGTGAGCCCCTGGTCCTTGTAGTCCACCCCGCGGAAGCCGAGCTGCGGCACCGGCTCGGTGAAGTGGGCGATGGGGCGCTCGAAGCCGAACATCACCTGGATCAGCGGGTTGCGGCTCAGGTCGCGCTCCAGGTGAAGCTCTTCCAGCAGCTTTTCCAGCGGGAGCTCGGCGTGGGCGTAGGCGCCCAGCGTGGAGTCGCGCACCCGCCCGAACAGCTCCACCAGCGCGGGGTCGCCCTGCAGCCCGGTGCGGATGGGGAGGGTGTTGATGAAGAAGCCGATCAGCGGCTCGATCTCGGGGTGCGAGCGGTTGGCGTCCACCGTCCCGACCACCAGGTCCTCCTGCCCGGAGTAGCGCAGGAGCATGACCTTGTACGCGGCCATCAGCAGGATGAAGAGGGTGATCCCCTCCCGCGCGCACAGCGCCTCCAGCCGGGCCTTGAGGTCGGGGGAGACGAACACCCGGTGCTGCGCCCCGCGGTAGCTGCGCAGCGGCGGGCGCACCCGGTCGGTGGGGATCTCCAGCGCCAGCGGCGCCCCCTCCAGGCGCTTCCGCCAGTACGACACCTGCTCCTGAAGGCGCTCGCCCGAGAGCCAGTCGCGCTGCCAGACGGCGAAGTCGGCGTACTGCACCTTCAGCTCGGGGAGGCGCGGATCCTGCCCCAGCACCAGCCCCGCGTAGCAGCGGAACCACTCCTCGTAGAAGATCCCGCCCGACCACCCGTCCACCGCCAGGTGGTGGAAGGTGGCGAGCATGATGTAGTCCTCGTCGGCCATGCGGACCAGCCGCGCCCGGTACGACGACTCCCGCCCGATGTCGAAGGGGCGCGACGCCTCCACCAGCGACAGCCGGTGTGCCTCGGCCTCGCGCTCGTCGTCGTCCGCGATGGAGCGCAGGTCGTCGAGCGGGAGGGGGAGGCTCAGGTCGGCGCGGATGACCTGCACCGGCTCGCCCGCGTCGTCCACGGTGTAGACGGTGCGCAGGATCGCGTGGCGCTGCGCCACCTGGTTGAGCGCGCGGCGGGCCAGCTCGGGGTCGAGCGCGCCGCGGAAGCGGAAGGCGACCGGGACGTTGTACAGCGGGCTCCCCGGCTCCATCTGCTCCAGGAGCCAGATGCGCTGCTGCTGGAAGGAGAGCGGGAGCGGCCGGTCGTGCG
>JAFAYN010000340.1 GCA_019240375.1 Gemmatimonadota bacterium | reverse complement strand
ACCCGCCCCACGGATCGCGCTCCGGGTTCGGCCCCACCACTAGCCTCGCCGAGAGCTGGATGCCGAAGGGGGAGCCGGATATCGCCGCCCGGGACCGGGTCTGTCCGAACCGCTCGTTGACCTCGTAGCGGAAGCTGCGCGTAGCGGGATCGAAGCCGCGGGGGTAGAGGAGGACGGGGTCGGCGAGCCATCCGCCCTGGCCCCACCCGCGCAGTCCCGCGTTTCCGTGCAGGAGAAGGTCCAGCCCCGCGGGGACGTTACCCACGTCCATCCCGAACGAGAGGCGCCTGCCGAGCGAGCCGACCGTGGGGGTGTAGGCCACCCTCACGTCGAGCGAGTACTCCCACCCGGTCCGGCAGCCGTTCCGTCGAACGATGCTGCCGAGGTTGGTGCGCAGGCAAGCCACGGCGTGCTCCGGTGCGGCTTCCAGCAGCCGCTGCATCGCCGCGCCGAGATCGGGGTCGGCCGTGGAGGCGGGATCGAAGACGAAGGCCGCGTCGTTGGTGGCACCGTCGCCGTTGACGTCGCCGGCCACCCACGGCGTGTAGGGGGCGCCGGACGTCGCCCGGCCGATCAGCGACACCTCCCAGGCGCCACCCAGTGGACGTCCGACGATCGCGCTCAGCGTGTGGCGGCGGTCGTCGTCGCCGGGGGCCCACTCGGGGCGGTTGGGGTCGCCCCGCGTGACCGTCGAGGCGAAGCCGTCGCCCGGGCCCCCGAACGCGAACGAGGACTGGTCCCTCGCGCTGGAAAGGGTGTAGGAGAGCTGGAAGTTCGTCCCGATGCTCGCCAGCATCCCGTTGAGCGCCACCGTGAGCGCCCCCGTCCTGGAGCGGAGCCCCGAGTGCACCTCGTACGCCTGGGCGAACCGCGCGTCCCGCCGGGAAGCGAAGACCGGGATCGTCCCCGTGCCCGGGTCGATGCTCGCGGCGGGAGCGAACACCGGCCGCCCTCCCTCCGCGTCCAGGGTGAACGCGGGAGCGGACGCCAGGTTGAGGTCGCGCACCCCGTACTGGCTCACCCCCAGGACGTAGAAGGCATCCAGGGAAAGGGTGAGCCGCTGGCGCAGCGTGACGTCGTAGCCCAGCGACCCCCGCCAGGAGCGCGGCGCCTGGAACCCGGGAGCGAAGGCGGCCGCGTTCGGACGCCCCCCGCTCGCCGGGACACCGGCGGACCCGTCGGCGCAGGTGGTGGGCACGGAGGAGGGGTCCGCCCGGAAGCGCGGGAAGTCGGCGGCGGGGACTCGCCCCTCTCCCACGCACGAAAGGAACGCGTCCCCACCCGCGCCGCGGCCGGCGTTCAGCACCCCCGCGTACAGGGAAAAGGGCGTGCGTCCCCGGAACTCCCCGATCCCCCCACGTACCCCCCGCGGCCGATCCCCGCCGGTGGACCAGGAGAAGCCCAGCCGCGGACTCACGTGCACCTCCCCGGGGACATGGTCGGTGTGCAGCCCGAACGCGGAATCCGCGGCGGCGCTGTACGCGGGTGCCGCCCCGAACCCCGAGGCGTCCATCCGCACCCCGTAGACCAGCTGCAGCGGCTCCACCGGACGCCAGGTGTCGCCCAGGTAGAGCGCGGCGCTCCACCCGCTCCCCCGCGTCGGCTCCCCGGGGAGGGTACGCGTGAAGGAGGCCGCCCGGCCCGCCTCCAGGTCGGCCAGCGAGGCGAAGACGAAGCTTCCGTTGCTCCCCACCGCGTCCCGCTGCTCGAAGGTGGTGCGGCCGAAGGAGGCGCCCAGCTTGATCCGGTGCGTCCCCAGCACGAGGAGGGACAGCTCGTCGGCGGCCTCGATCCCGCGCTCGCCGCTCTTCTGGGGTGGGAGCGTATTTCCGCCGAAGGCGAGCGTGGTCACCCCCGTACCGCTCTCCTCCAGGGTCGACAGGACCCGTACCCGCGCGGCGGGCGCGGCGAGCGTGGAGGTGAAGTCACGCCCGCCGTCGGAAACGGACGCCCGCAGCTCGTTCACCCACGAGGTCCCGAGGCGCGAAGTCAGCGTCCCCACCGCGCCGTACGCGCGGCTGGACGCTCCGGCTCCGCTTTCCAGGAGCTGGAGCGGACGGATGAGCGTGTTCGTGGCGTCGGAACCGCTCGCGTAGCCGCGCAGGGAGAGCGTGTGTCTCTCGGTCGGCGAGTAGTCCACGCGGGCCAGCGCGCTGACCGCGTCCCGGGTGCGGACGAACGGGCCCGTCTGCGCCGAGGTGGAGAGTCCGCCGACGCGCTCCAGGATGTCCAGGAA
>JAFAYN010000261.1 GCA_019240375.1 Gemmatimonadota bacterium | reverse complement strand
CTTCTTCGTCAACATGCTGGCGCTTCGCGCCGACCTGTCCGGCGACCCCACCTGGGCGGAGCTGTTGGGGCGGGTGCGGGAGGAGTCGCTGGGTGCGTACGCGCACCAGGATCTCCCCTTCGAGCGGCTGGTGGACGAGCTGCACGTGGAGCGCAGCCTCGTCCACGCGCCGGTCTTCCAGGTGACCTTCGCCCTGGACCGCTCCCGTCCCCACGAGGCGCTCGCGCTGGGCGGCCTGTCCGTCGAGCCGTTCGCGGGCGGAGCGGGAGTCGCCAAGTTCGACCTGGACCTGGGTTTCCTGGAGAGCGGGGACGCGCTCACGGGGGTGCTCGAGTACCGGGCGGACCTGTTCGAGGCTGAGACCATCGGGCGGATGGCGGGGCACCTGGAGGTGCTGCTGGAGGCGATGGCGTTCGCGCCCACGCGCCGGCTCCGGGAGGTCCCGCTCCTGCGCGGCGCCGAGCGCGCGCAGGTGCTGGAGGGGTGGAACGCCACCGCCCGGGAGTACCCGCGCGGGCGCTGCATCCACGACCTCGTCGCCGAACAGGCGCGCCGCACCCCCGACGCCCCCGTGGTGCTCTTCGAGGGACGGGCGCTGAGCTACGCCGCGCTGGAGGAGGACGCCGGCCGGCTGGCGCGCCGGCTCCGCCGCCACGGCGTCGGCCCCGAGGTCCGCGTCGGCATCAGCCTCCCCAAGGGGCCGGAGATGGCCGTCGCCGTGCTCGCCGTCCTCCAGGCCGGCGGCGCGTACGTCCCCCTCGATCCCGCCTACCCCGCCGAGCGCCTGGAGTACGTGCTCCGCGACTCCGGCGCCACCCTGGTGCTCACCCTCGCCCCCCTGGCCGGGCGCTTCGCCGGCGGGCCGCCCGTCCTCGCCCTCGACGCGCTCCCGCCGGAGCCAGAGGCCGGGCCGGAGAGCGGCATCGCGCCGGACCCCGACAACCTCGCGTACGTCATCTACACCTCGGGCTCCACCGGGCAGCCCAAGGGCGTCGCCGTCCCGCACCGCGCGCTGGTCAACCTGGCCACCGACATGGCCGGGCGCCTGGGGCTGCGCCCCGACGACCGGCTGCTGAACTTCGCCTCGCTCAGCTTCGACGTCTCCGTCGAGGAGATCTTCACCGCCTGGGTCACCGGAGCGGCGGTGGTGCTTTCTCGCGCCGAGCTGTTCGCGCCCGGGGCGCTGCGCGAGGTGGTGGAGCGCGAGGGGGTCACCAGCTTCGAGCTCCCCTCGGCGTACTGGACGGAGTGGGTCCGCGAGCTGCGTGAGGACGGGCGTGGGGTGCCGCCGGGCGTGCGCTTCGTGCGCGTGGGCGGGGAGCGCGTCGCCCCGGAGGTGCTGCGCGAGTGGGCGCGGCTGGGGGTGCCGCTGGTGCACGTGTACGGGGTCACGGAAGCGACCTGCACCTCGGCCGCGCTCTGGCTGGAGGCGGGGGAGGACGCGGGGGAGCGAGGCAGCCTGCCGATCGGGCGGCCGACGGGGAACGTGCGGCTGTACGTGCTGGACGGCTCGGGTGAGCCGACACCGGTGGGTGTCCCCGGGGAGCTGTACGTCGGGGGCGAGGGGGTGGCGCGCGGCTACCTGGGCCGCCCCGGGCTGACGGCGGAGCGCTTCGTCCCCGACCCGTTCGGAGGGGAGCCGGGGGCGCGGCTGTACCGCTCCGGCGACCGCGTACGCTGGCTGGCGGACGGGACAGTGGAGTTCCTGGGGCGGATGGACACGCAGGTCAAGCTGCGCGGCTTCCGCATCGAGCCGGGGGAGATCGAGGCGGTGCTTCGGGAGCACCCGGGAGTGCGCGACGCGGTGGTGGTGGTGCGCGCGGACGTGCAGCGGCTGGTGGCGTACGTGGTGGCGGAGGAGGGGGCGGAGCTGGAAAGGGGCGCGCTGCGGGGGTACGTGGCGGGGCGGGTGCCGGAGTACATGGTTCCGGGGGCGTTCGTGGTGCTGGACGCGCTCCCGCTGAGCGTGAGCGGAAAGGTGGACCGGCGGGCGCTGCCGGCGCCGGAGCAGGGGAGCGACGGGGAGTACGTGGCCCCCCGGACGCCCGCCGAGGAGGTGCTGGCGGCGATCTGGGCGGAGGTGCTGGGCGTGGAGCGGGTGGGGATCGA
>JAFAYN010000223.1 GCA_019240375.1 Gemmatimonadota bacterium | reverse complement strand
GGACCTGGTCTCGGAGCGGGTGCGGGTGATGGGGAAGGGGCGCAAGGAGCGCATCGTCCCGCTGGGGCGGATGGCGATCTCCGCGCTGCGCCGCTACTACGCCGAGCGGGAGCTGGTGCTGGCGCACGCGCCGGGCGGGGAGCAGCGGGCGGTGTTCATCGGCCAGACGGGGCGCCGCCTGTCCGCCCGCCAGGTGCAGAAGATCGTCACCGGGTTCCTGGACGGGGTGGGGGAGGACGCGGGGCTGTCCACGCACTCGCTGCGGCACACCTTCGCCACGCACCTGGTGGACGCCGGGGCGGACCTGGTGGCGGTCAAGGAGCTGCTCGGGCACGCGAGCCTGAGCACCACGCAGATCTACACGCACACGTCCAGGGAGCGCCTGAAGAAGGTGTACAAGCAGGCGCATCCGAGGGCGTAGGCAGAAAAGGCATAGACGAGGAATGGCGATCACACAATTCCACGCGACCACCATCCTGGCCGTGCGGCGCGACGGAAGGCTCGCGCTGGGCGGGGACGGGCAGGTCACGATGGGCGACACGGTGATGAAGGGGTCCGCGCAGAAGGTCCGCAAGCTCCGGAACGGAAAGATCCTGGCCGGGTTCGCGGGGTCGGTGGCGGACGCCTTCACCCTTTTCGAGAAGTTCGAGGAGAAGCTGGAGCGCTACCCCGGGAACCTGTCCCGGGCCGCGGTGGAGCTGGCCAAGGAGTGGCGCTCCGACCGCTACCTGCGCCGGCTGGAAGCGCTCCTGGCGGTGGGCGACCGGGAGCGGATGTACCTCCTGTCTGGCACCGGCGACGTGATCGAGCCGGACGACGACATCCTGGCGATCGGCTCCGGCGGCTCGTACGCGCTGGCGGCGGCGCGGGCGCTCAAGGAGCACTCCACCCTGTCCTCGCCCGAGATCGTGCGCAAGGGGCTGGAGATCGCCGGGGAGATCTGCATCTACACCAACCAGAACATCACCGTCCTCGAACTGGAGGACTGAGAGCCTTGGATACGGAAACCACGCAGGACACGACGCAGGAAGAGACCACCGAGGTGGCGAAGAAGGACGGCGGCGACGGCCAGCCCTGGCTGGACGAGATGACCCCGCGCCAGATCGTCGCCGAGCTGGACAAGTACATCGTGGGGCAGGAGGCGGCCAAGAAGTCGGTCGCCATCGCCCTGCGCAACCGCTGGCGGCGGCAGCGCGTGGACGAGGACCTCCGCGACGAGATCGTCCCCAACAACATCATCATGATCGGCCCCACCGGGGTCGGGAAGACCGAGATCGCCCGGCGGCTGGCGCGGCTGGCGGGGGCCCCGTTCGTCAAGGTGGAGGCCTCCAAGTTCACCGAGGTCGGGTACGTGGGGCGCGACGTGGAGTCGATGGTCCGCGACCTGGTGGACGTGGCGATCAACATGGTCCGCACCGAGCGCGAGGACGAGGTCACCGAGGTGGCCGAGCAGCGCGTGGAGGAGCGCCTGCTCGACCTGCTGATCCCTCCTCTTCCGGACGGGAGCAAGGAAGAGGGCGGGGAGGGCGCCGCGAAGACGCTGGAAGAGCGGCTGCGCGCCTTCGTAGTCTCGTCTACCGGGCAGGTGCAGGACCTCCGCACCGAGGCCGAGCGCAAAGCCGACGCCGGGGAGGGGGGCAGGTCCCGCGACGGCGCGAAGCTCAAGGACGGGGAGGACCAGGAGGTGCGGGAGCGCCGCGAGCGGACGCGGGAGAAGTTCCGGGCGCTGCTCCGCGACGGGAAGCTGGAGGACCGCGAGGTGGAGGTGGAGGTGCAGCAGAGCATGCCCATGGAGAACATGATGATCCCCATGGGCGGGATGGAGGGGATGGACAACTTCTCCGAGATGCTGCAGGACTTCCTCCCCAAGCGCACCAAGCGCCGGCAGGTGACGGTCGGGGAGGCGCGCCGCATCCTCCTCCAGGACGAGCTGGACAAGCTGGTCAACATGGACGAGGTGGTGGACGAGGCGCTGGACCGCGCCGAGCAGATGGGGATCATCTTCCTGGACGAGATCGACAAGATCGCCGGGGAGCGGGGCGGTGGGGCGGGGCCGGACGTTTCGCGCGAGGGGGTGCAGCGCGACCTCCTCCCCATCGTGGAAGGGTCCACCGTGCAGACCAAGTACGGGATGGTGCACACCGACCACGTGCTGTTCATCGCGGCGGGGGCGTTCCACGTCGCGAAGCCGAGCGACCTGATCCCCGAGCTGCAGGGGCGCTTCCCGATCCGGGTGGAGCTGAAGAATCTCACCGAGGGGGACTTCGTGCGGATCCTCCAGGAGCCCAAGAACGCGCTGCTGACCCAGTACCGGGCGCTGGTGGCGGCGGAGGGGGCTTCGCTGGAGTTCACCGATGAGGGGGTGCGGGCCATCGCCAAGGTGGCGGCCACCGTGAACGACCGGATGGAGAACATCGGGGCGCGGCGGCTGCACACCGTGCTGACCACGCTGCTGGAGGAGATCCTGTTCGACCTGCCGGACGCGGTC
>JAFAYN010000124.1 GCA_019240375.1 Gemmatimonadota bacterium | reverse complement strand
ACCATCGAGCGCCACGCCATCAACGAGCCGCTGGCGGCGGGCGCGCGGATCACAGACGAGGAGATCCGCGTGCCGCTGATGGAGGAGGAGGCGGTGGTGGAGAAGCGCGTCGTTCCCAAGGAGGAGCTCGTGGTCAAGAAGCACGAGGTCCAGGAGGAGCGGACCGTCGAGGCCGACCTTCGCCGGGAGCGCGTGGACGTGGAACGGACCGGCGACGTGAACCGCGTCGACGAGCCGCGCAACGACCGGCTGTAGGCCGGCGGCGCACCACTCGGGTTCGGGGGCGCTCCGGGTCTTCCCGGGGCGCCCCCGTCCGCGTCCGGGCGGCGCGGCTGGACGCGCACCCGCCCGGGCGTAGATTGTCGCCGTGCGCCGCGAAGGCGCGATCTCCCCCCTCCGACCTCGTCCGCCGATGCCCATGCGGGAGCCCGAGCCGTGCGTGCTGGCGCTGGACCTGGGAAGCTCGTCGCTGCGCGCCGTGGTGTACGACGCCGCCGGGCGCCTGCGGGAAGACGTCCCCACCGTGCAGCTCGCGTACGCCTGGACCGCCACGTCCGACGGCGGGATGGAGACCACCGCGGACGCCCTCTTCGCGCTGACGGTCCAGCTCCTGGACCGGTGCGTGGAGGGGGTGCGCGCGGCCGGTGCGACGATCGCGGCGGTGGGCGTCGCCACCTTCTGGCACAGCCTGCTGGGGGTGGGGGCCGACGGGGCGCCGCTCACCCCCGTGTACGGGTGGGGGGACCTGCGCGCCGCCGGGGCCGCGCTGCGCCTGCGCGAGCGGGTGGACGAGGCGGCGGTCCACGCCCGCACCGGGTGCTTCCTGCACCCCAGCTACCCGTCCGCGCGGCTTCTCTGGCTCCGTGACGCGGCGGGTGATACCTTCCCGCGCGTCCGGGGGTGGGTGTCGTTCGGGGAGTACCTGGAGCTGCGGCTGTTCGGGGTGCGGCGCTGCTCGCTCTCCATGGCCTCGGGGACGGGGCTGCTCGACCTGGCGCGCTGCGCGTGGGACGCGGAGATGCTGGCCGCCGTCGGGATCGGGGCGGGGGCGCTCTCGCCGCTGGTGGACACCGACGCCCCGGGGCCCGCGCTCTTTCCCGACTGGGCCCGGCGCTGGCCCGAGCTGGCCGGGGCCGTGTGGGTCCCCCCGGTGGGGGACGGGGCGTGCGCCAACGTGGGGAGCGGGGCGGTGGGCGCGGGGCGCGTCGGGGTGACGGTGGGGACCTCGGCCGCGGTGCGGGCGCTCTGGCAGGGGGAGCCGGTCGCCGTCCCCCCCGGGGTCTGGTGCTACCGGCTGGACCGGCGTCGGCTGGTGATGGGTCGGGCGCTCTCCAACGCCGGGAACGCGGCGGCCTGGCTGCGCCGCACCCTCCTCCTCCCGCCGGCCGAGGAGCTGGAGGCGGCGGCCGCCGCGATGGAGCCCGACGCGCACGGGCTGACCGTGGTCCCCACCCTGCTGGGCGAGCGCGCCCCGGGGTGGGAGCGGTGGAGCGGCGCGGCCACCCTGGGGCTGCGCCAGGCGACGCAGCCCGTCGAGATCTTCCGCGCCTGGATGGAGGCGGTGGCCTTCCGCATCGCCGACGCGCTGGACGCGCTGGAGGGGGCGCTGGGCCCCACCGAGCGGATCCTGGCGAGCGGCGGCGCGCTGCATGCGTCCCCCACCTGGACCGGGATCCTGGCCGATGTGCTGGGGCGGACGGTGACGCTGGACGCGGTGGCGGAGGCCACCAGCCGGGGGGCGGCGCTGGTGGCGCTGGAGCGGATCGGGCTGGCCGGCGCGCGCGAGGCCGCGTCCCCGCCCGACGGCGCGGCCTTTGCCGCGGACCCCGCCCGTCACGCGCGCTACCGCGCCGCCCGCGAGCGGCAGCGGCGCGCGGAGGCGCTGCTCGACACGCGCGAATCGACCTGACGGCAACTTCCACGAAACCGGAGACGTGATGGCTTCCCCGACGAACACGGAGCACGGCGACCTCGACCAGCTGTGCATCAACACCATCCGCACGCTGTCGATGGACGCGGTCCAGAAGGCGAACTCCGGGCACCCGGGGACGCCGATGGCGCTGGCGCCGCTGGCGTACGTGATCTGGACGCGGCACCTGCGGCACAACCCCGCAGACCCCAAGTGGATCGACCGGGACCGGTTCGTCCTGTCGTGCGGCCACGCGTCGATGCTCCTGTACTCCATGCTGTACCTGACCGGGTACGGGCTGACGCTGGACGACCTGAAGAACTTCCGGCAGTGGGAGAGCAAGACCCCCGGCCACCCGGAGTACGGGCTGACCGACGGCGTGGAGACCACCACCGGCCCGCTGGGGCAGGGGGTCGCCAACGGGGTGGGGATGGCGATGGCCGAGGCGCACCTGGCCGCCCTCTTCAACACCCCGGAGCACAAGCCGATCGACCACCACGTGTACGCCATCTGTTCGGACGGCGACCTGATGGAGGGTGTCGCGGCCGAGGCGGCGTCCATCGCCGGGCACCTGGGGCTGGGGAAGCTGATCTACTTCTGGGACGACAACAACATCACCATCGAGGGCTCCACCGACCTGGCCTTCACCGAGGACCTGCTCGGGCGCTTCGCCGCGTACGGGTGGCACACCGACCGGGTGGACGACGGCAACGACCTGGAGGCGATCGACGCCGCCATCCGCCGCGCCAAGGAGGACCCGCGCCCCTCGATGATCGCCGTCAAGACCATCATCGGCTACGGCTCGCCCAAGAAGGCGGGGACCGAAAAGGCGCACGGCGAGCCGCTGGGCGAGGACGAGGTGAAGGCCACCAAGCAGGCGCTCGGCTGGCCGACCACCGACACCTTCTGGGTCCCGGACGAGGCGCTGGCGCATATGCGCAAAGCCGGAGAGCGCGGGCAGGCGCTGCAGGACGAGTGGCGGCGGCGCTTCGAGGCGTTCCGGGCCGCCGAGCCGCAGCTCGCCGCCGATCTCCAGGCCGCGCTCGACCGCACGCTCCCGGAGGGGTGGGACGCGGACCTCCCCGTCTACAAGCCCGAGGACAAGCCGCTCGCGACGCGTGCCGCCTCGGGGAAGGCGATCAACGCCATCGCGGGCAAGGTGCGCTGGCTGATGGGCGGCTCGGCCGACCTGGCGGTCTCCAACAACACGCACATCGACGGCGGCGGCGACTTCGAGCCGGGGACCTTCGACGGGCGGAACCTGCACTTCGGGGTACGCGAGCACGCGATGGGGTCGCTGATGAACGGGATGACGCTGCACGGCGGCGTCCGTGTCTTCGGCGGCACCTTCCTGATCTTCTCGGACTACATGCGCCCGCCCATCCGCCTGGCGGCGCTGATGGAGCAGCCCACCATCTACGTGTTCACGCACGACTCGGTGGGGCTCGGCGAGGACGGCCCGACGCACCAGCCGATCGAGCAGCTCGCCGCGCTCCGCGGGATCCCCGGGCTGGTGGACCTGCGCCCCTCCGACGCCAACGAGACGGTGGAGGCGTGGCGCTGGCTGATGGAGTACCACGAGGGCCCGGCCTTCCTGTCGCTGACCCGGCAGGGGCTCCCGCACCTGGACCGCTCCAAGCTGGGCGCCGCGTCAGGGCTGCGGCGGGGCGCGTACGTGCTGGCCGACGCCGAGGGCGGCGAGCCGCAGGTGATCCTGATCGCCACCGGCTCGGAAGTCTCCGTCGCGCTGGAGGCCCGCGAGCAGCTGGCGGGGGAGGGGATCGCCGCGCGCGTGGTGGCAATGCCGAGCTGGACGCTCTTCTCCCGGCAGCCGAAGGAGTACCGCGACCAGGTACTCCCGCCCGCCGTGACGGCGCGCGTGTCGGTGGAGGCGGGGAGCCCGCTGGGGTGGCACCAGTGGGTGGGGAGCGAGGGGGGGGTGGTGGGGATCTCCCACTTCGGCGCCTCGGCCCCGGCCAAGGAGATCTTCAAGCAGCTAGGGCTGAGCGCCGAGAACGTCGCCGCCAAGGCGCGCGAGGCGCTGGGGCTGGAGCCGGCCGGCGGCAGGGAGGGGAGCGACGGCGACAACGCGGGCCCCGCCAGGGAAGGGACCGACGAGCGCGGCGGGAAGGGCTGAGGCCTGCGGGCGGGCACGGGCACGACACCAACACGATGCAACTGCGCGGCGCGGCCGCGAGGAGATAACGATGGCAGAAGCGAAGCAGTCCCCCATCTTCGAGCTGCACCGCCTGGGACAGAGCGTGTGGCTGGACTACATCAGCCGGGGGATGATGGACAAGGGTGAGCTGGAGGAGATGATCCGCGAGTACGACCTGCGCGGCGTCACCTCCAACCCGTCCATCTTCCAGCAGGCGATCGCCGAAGGCGACGCCTACGACGAGGCGTTGGAGAAGCTGGCCTCCGAGGGCGTGGACGGGGACCGGGCGTTCGAGAGCGTGGCCGTGGCCGACATCCAGCGCGCTGCCGACCTGTTCCGTGGGATCTACGACGAGACGGGCGGGGAGGACGGCTACGTGTCCATCGAGGTGTCGCCCACCCTGGCCGACGACACGCAGCGGACGCTGGAGGACGCGCGCCGGCTGTGGAAGGAGGTCGACCGCCCCAACGTGATGATCAAGGTGCCGGGGACGGAGGCGGGGATCCCGGCCATCGAGCAGCTCCTGTCCGAAGGGGTCAACGTCAACATCACCCTGCTGTTCTCACTGCAGGGATACGAGAAGGTGATGGAGGCGTACCTGCGCGGGATCGAGCGGCGGGTGGAGGCGGGACAGCCGGTGGACCGGGTGGCCTCGGTGGCGTCGTTCTTCGTGTCGCGCGTGGACACGGCGGTGGACGCGAAGCTGGAGAAGCTGATCGAGGCGGAGAAGGACGAGGCGAAGAAGGAGCGGATCCGCGCCCT
>JAFAYN010000011.1 GCA_019240375.1 Gemmatimonadota bacterium | reverse complement strand
CTGCGAAGGGGATCGGCTACGGGATGCTGCGCTACCTTGGGGCGGAGCCGGTGCGCGAAGCGCTCGCCGCGGCCGTGCACCCGCAGGTCAGCTTCAACTACCTGGGCCAGTACGACCAGACCTTCGCCGGGTCGCGCTTCGCGCCCTCGGTCGGGGCGCGGGGCGCCGAGTGCGCCCCCGCGGGCGAGCGGCGCTACCTGCTGGAGGTGGACGGCGGCGTGCTCGACGGGCGGCTGGAGCTGACGTGGACGTACGGCGAGGGCGTACACGAGCGCGCCACCGTGGAGCGCCTGGCCGACAGGTACGCGGGCGCCCTGCGCGAGCTGATCGCGCACTGCCGCGCCCCGGGCGCCGGCGGCTTCACCCCCTCCGACTTCCCGCTCGCCCGCATCGGGCAGCACCGGCTCGACCGCATGGCGGCCGAGTGCGCCGCGGCGGGCGCGGAGATGGAGGAGCTGTACACCCTGTCGCCGCTGCAGCAGGGGATCCTCTTCCACGCGCTGTACGAGGCGGAGAGCGGGATCTACTTCGAGCAGGTGGTGCTCTCGCTGGACGGCGCCGTCGACGCGGAAGCGCTGCGGCGCGCTTGGGCGGCGGTGACGGAGCGTCACCCGGTGCTGCGCACCTCCTTCGCGTGGGAGGAGCTGGACACCCCGGTGCAGCGGGTGCACCGGAGCGTCCCCGTGGCGCTGGACGAGCACGACTGGCGCGGCGACTCCCCGGACGCGCGGCTCGACGCCTTCCTGGCCGCCGACCGCGAGACGGGCTTCGACCTGGGCCGCGCCCCGCTGCAGCGCCTGGCGCTGATCCGCACGGGGGAGGCGGAGTACCGCTTCGTCTGGAGCCACCACCACATCCTGCTGGACGGCTGGTCGGTCGCGCTGGTGCTGCGCGAGGTGCTCGCCGCGTACGCCGCGCTCGTGGCGGGCGGGGTCCTGGCCCCGGCGCGGGCACGCCCCTTCCACGACTACGTGGCGTGGCTGGAGGCGCTGGAGCCGGCTCCCGCCGAGGCGTTCTGGCGCGACGCGCTGCGCGGCTTCACCGCGCCGACGCCCTTCTCGGTGGATCGCGCCGCGGGCGGACCGGGTGGGGTGGGGGAGGCCGGGGGCCGGATCCCCGCCGCGACGGTGGAGGCGCTGCGCGCCCTGGCCCGGCGGCTCCAGGTGACGCTGAACACGGTGGTGCAGGGAGCCTGGGGGCTCCTCCTCGCCCGCTACTCCGGCGAGGACGACGTGGTGTTCGGCGCCACCGTCTCGGGACGGCCCACGGAGCTGGCCGGCGTGGAGGAGATGGTGGGGCTGTTCATCAACTCCATCCCCGTCCGGGTGCGCCCGCGTCCCGACGCCGCCCTGTCCGGGTGGCTGCGCGAGGTGCAGGCGTGGATGAGCGGGGCGCTGGAGCACCAGCACACCCCGCTGGTGCAGGTGCAGGGGTGGAGCGAGGTCCCGCGCGGCCAGCCGCTCTTCGAGAGCCTGGTGGTGTTCGCGGGCTTCCCCACCGACGCCGCGGGGCCCGGAGCCGGCGGCGGGGTCACGGTGCGCGAGAGCCGCGCGCTGGAGATGACCAGCTACCCGCTCTCCCTGATGGTGGAGCCGGGAGACGGGCTGGAGCTGCACCTGCAGTACCGGTCCGACCGCTTCGACGCCGAGGTGGCGGGGCGCCTCCTGGGCCACTTCCGGGTGCTGCTGGAGGGGATGGCGGTGGAGGGCGACCCGCGCCTTTCCGACCTGCGGACGCTCACCCGGGCGGAGTGGGACGAGGTGGTGTCGGGGTGGAACGCCACGGACGCCGCGTACCCGGGGGATCGCTGCTTCCACGAGCTGGTGGCGGAGCGGGCCGCCGCGGCTCCGGACGCGGTCGCCGTGACCGCTGGCGACCGGCGGATGACCTACCGGGAGCTGGAGGTCGCGGCCAACCGCCTCGCCCGCCACCTGGGTGGCCTGGGCGTGCGGGCCGAGTCGCGCGTCGCCCTTTCGCTCGAGCGCTCCCCCGAGATGATCGTGGGGATGCTGGGGATCCTCAAGGCCGGCGCCGCCTACGTTCCGCTCGATCCATCGTACCCGCGCGAGCGGCTGCAGTACATGCTGGAAGACTCGGACGCGCACGTGGTGGTGACCCGCGGCTCCCTGGTCGCCGGTCTCCCGGTGGAAAGCATGGCGGTGGTGTGCCTGGACCGCGACCACGAGGTGCTGGAGCGCGAGAGCGGGGCCGCCCCCGAGGTGGTGGTGCTCCCGGGCAACGGGGCGTACGTGATCTACACCTCCGGCTCCACCGGCCGCCCCAAGGGGGTGCTGGTGTCGCACCGGGGGATGGTGCACGCCACGGTGGCGCAGGCCCGGGCGTTCGGGGTGCGGGCGGACGACCGTGTCCTGCAGTTCGTGTCGTTCAGCTTCGACGCCTCGGTGTCGGAGATCGGCCCGGCCCTGCTGGCCGGCGCGGCACTGGTCCTCCCCGTCGGCGAGGCGCTGCTCCCGGGGCCGGACATGGCGCGGTGGCTGGACGAGGAGGGGATCACCATCCTCACCCTTCCCCCCTCGGCGCTCGCCGCCCTCCCCTCCGACACGCTGCGGAGCGTCCGCATGGTGGTGACCGGCGGCGAGGCGTGCGCCCCGGACGTGGTGGACCGGTGGGCGACGGGCCGGTGCTTCTACAACTGCTACGGACCGACCGAGGCGAGCATCTGGGCGACCTACGCCCGGGCGCTCCCCGGAGAAGGACGGGTGACGCTGGGCGCCCCCATCGACAACGCCCGCGTGTACGTCCTGGACCCCCGGATGAACCCGGTCCCGGTGGGCGTTCCCGGCGAGCTGTACATCGGCGGGGTGGGGATCACGCGGGGGTACCTGAACCGCGCGGAGCTGACGGCGGAGCGCTTCGTCCCGGATCCCTTCGGGGGCGAGGCGGGGGCGCGGCTGTACCGCACCGGTGACCGGACGCGCTGGCTCGCCACGGGCGAGGTGGAGTTCCTGGGGCGGGTGGACGCGCAGGTCAAGGTGCGCGGCTTCCGCATCGAGCTGGGCGAGGTGGAGGCCGCGCTTTCCCGGTGCGCCGGGGTCCGCGAGGCCGCGGCCGTCGCGCTGCAGGAGCGCACCGGGCCGCGCCTGGTCGCCTACCTGGTCCCCGAGGCGGGGAAGGCTCCCACCGTGGGCGCGGTGCGCGACGCGCTCCGCGAGGCGCTCCCGGAGTACATGGTCCCCTCGGCCTTCGTGGTGATGGAGGAGTTCCCCCTCACCCCCAACGGCAAGGTGGACCGCCGGGCGCTCCCGGCCCCCGACGCGCTGGGCCTGGAGTCCGGCTACGTGGCGCCCCGCACCCCCACGGAGGAGATCCTTGCCGGGGTGTGGAGCGCGGTCCTGGGGGTGGAGCGCGTGGGCGTCCACGACGGCTTCCTGGAGCTGGGCGGCCACTCGCTGCTCGCCACCCGCATGATCTCGCGCATCCGGCAGGCGCTGGGGGTGGACCTCCCCGTCCGGGCGCTCTTCGAGGCGGCCACGGTGGCGCGGCTCGCCGAAAGGGCGGAAAGCGCCCGCAGGGAGATCCGCCGCTACCCCTCCCTCCCCCTGCTGCGCGCCCCCCGCGACGGCACGGAAGGGTTTCCGCTCTCCTTCGCGCAGGAGCGGCTCTGGTTCGTGGAGCAGCTTGAGCCCGGGCGCGCCGCCTACAACATCCCCCACCCGGTGCGCCTCCGGGGCGCGCTGGACGTGGACGCGCTGCGGCGTGCCCTTGAGGAGGTGGTCCGCAGACACGAGTCGCTGCGCACCGTCTTCCGCCCGGTGGAGGGACGCGCCTTCCAGCACGTCGTCGCCCCCTCCCTGACACTCGCGGTGGACGACCTCGCCGGGCTCCCGGCGGAGGAGCGGGAGGCGGAGGCCCTGCGCCGCACGGCGCGGGACGCGGCGCTCCCCTTCGACCTGGAAGCGGGCCCGCTCTTCCGGGCCTCGCTGCTGCGCGTTGCCCCCGACGACCACCTCCTCCTGCTCTGCATGCACCACGTCGTCAGCGACGGGTGGAGCATGGGCGTCCTGTTCCGCGAGCTGGAGGCGCTCTACGGGGCGTTCCGGAGCGGGGCCGCGTCGCCGCTGGCCGAGCCGGAGGTGCAGTACGCCGACTACGCCGTCTGGCAGCGCGAGTACCTGGCCGGCGAGGTGCTGGACGGGCAGCTCGCGTACTGGACGGAGCGGCTGGCCGGCGCGCCCGGGCTGCTGGAGCTTCCCACCGACCGGCCGCGGCCGGCGGTGCAGAGCTTCCGCGGGGCGCTCGTCCACTTCCGGGTGCCCTCCTCGGTGGTCGGGCCGCTGAAGGCGCTCTCGAAGACCGAGGGAGCCACCCTGTTCATGACGCTGCTCGCGGCGTGGCAGCTCCTCCTGGCCCGCTACACGGGCGAGGACGACGTGGTGGTGGGCTCCCCCATCGCCGGGCGGACGCGGGGCGAGACGGAGGGGATGATCGGCTTCTTCGTCAACACGCTCGCGCTGCGCGCCGACCTGTCGGGCGATCCCTCGTTCCGCGAGCTGCTGGCGCGGGTGCGGGGCGAGACGCTGGGAGCCTACGACCACCAGGACCTCCCCTTCGAGCGGCTGGTGGACGAGCTGGGGGTGGAGCGCGACCTGAGCCGCTCCCCCCTGTTCCAGGTGATGTTCGCCCTGCAGAACACCTCCACCGGCGAGCTGGCGCTCCCCGGGGTGGAGGCGGCCGCGCTGGAGCGCGGGGAAACCACCTCGGAGTTCGACCTGACGCTCTCGCTCGCCGAGGGCGAGGATGGGCTCGCCGGGGTGGTGGAGTACGCCACCGACCTGTTCGACGCGGCGACCATCGAGCGGATGATGGAGCACTTCCGCACCCTGCTGGAGGGGGTGGCCGCGGGGGCGGACCGCCGCGTCTCGGCGCTCCCGCTGCTGACGGACGCGGCGCGCGCGGAGCTGGCCGCGCTTGAAAGCGCGCCCGCCGCGGCGGCGATCCCGAGCGACCGCTGCGTGCACGAGCTGTTCGAGGCGCAGGTGGAGCGGACGCCGGGGGCGGTGGCGGTGCTCGCCGGCGACGAAGCGCTCACCTACGCGGAGCTGAACCGCCGCTCCAACCAGCTCGCGCACCACCTCCGGGCGCGGGGGATCGGCCCGGACGCGCGGGTGGGGATCCTGATGGAGCGCTCGCCGGAGATGGTGGTCGCCATCCTGGGGATCCTCAAGGCCGGGGGAGCCTACGTTCCCCTCGACCCCGAGTACCCGGCGGAGCGGCTCGCCCTGATGCTGGAGGAAACGGCGGTGCCGGTCCTCCTCACCTCGGGAGCGCTCGCGGACGCCCTCCCGGCGCACCCGGCCGAGGTGATGCGCCTGGACGCCGACTGGCCGCGAATCGCGCTGGAAAGCGAGACCAACCCGCGCGTGGCGGTGACGCCCGACAACCTGCTGTACGTGATCTACACCTCCGGATCCACGGGCATCCCCAAGGGATCCGAGGTGCCGCACCGGGCGATCCCCGGCTTTTTCTGGGGGGTCGACCACGTCCGCTACGACGCGGAGCAGGTGCTGCTGCAGCACTCCTCCACCTCCTGGGACGGGTGCACCCTGGAGCTGTGGCCGGCGCTCCTCCTGGGCGGACGGACCGTGCTGTACCCGGGGCGGACCCCGGAGCCGGCGGTCCTCGCCGGGCTGATCCGGCGCCACGGGGTGACCACCCTCTGGCTCCCCGCGGCCTTCTTCAACGCCATCGTGGACACCGACCCGGGGATGCTCGCCGGGGTGCGCCAGCTCATGGTCGGCGGCGAGGCCCTTTCCCCGCCGCACGTCAGGCGCGCGCAGGAACTCCTCCCCGACACCCGGATCGTGAACGGGTACGGGCCGTCCGAGTGCACCGTGTTCACCAACTGCCACGTCGTTCCGCGCGACCCGGAGACGCGGGCGATCCCGATCGGGCGGCCGGTCGGCGACCGCAGGGTGCACGTCCTCGACCGCTGGCTCGACCGGGTCCCGGTGGGCGTCCCCGGCGAGCTGTACGTGGGCGGGCC
>JAFAYN010000347.1 GCA_019240375.1 Gemmatimonadota bacterium | reverse complement strand
CGGCCGCCTCGATCGTGGGGCGCTCCTCGTCCAGGCACACCGTCCCCGGGTGCTCAGGGAGGCGGTCGCGCAGCGCGCCCTCCGTCAGCAGGAGCGCCGCCCCGGAGTCCTCCAGCATGTACGCCAGGCGCTCGGCTGGGTAGGCGGGATCGAGCGGGACGTACGCCCCGCCCGCCTTCAGCACCCCCAGGATGGCGACCGCCATCTCCGGCGACCGCTCCAGGCAGATCCCCACCCGCACCTCCGGCCCCACCCCGCGCGCCGCCAGGTACCCGGCGAGCCGGTCCGCCCGCGTGTCCAGCCCGGCGTAGGTCAGCACCTCCCCATCGCACACGGCGGCCGGGGCGTGAGGCGTCCGCCGAGCCTGCGCCGCGATCACCTCGTGGATGCACAGGCCGCGCGGGAACTCCCGCGCCGGGCCGCGGGAAAGGGCCAGCGCCTCCGCCCGCTCTCCGTCGGTCAGCAGGGGAAGCTCGTCGAGGGTGCGCTCCGGGCCTTCAGCCATCGCCAGGAGGAGCGTCCCCATCCGCCGCAGCAGCCCGTGGACGGCGGCGTCCTCCAGCCGGGAGCGGTCGTGGTCGGCGCGGATCAGCAGCTCGCGCTCCATCTGGGCGTTGAGGACGAGCGGGAGGTCGTCCTGCTCGCGGTCGCCGCGGCGGACCACGCGGAGCCGCCGCTCGCCCTCGCCGAGCACGTCGTGCATCGGGTAGTTCTGGAAGACCAGCGCGCTCTCGAAGAGCGGCTCGCCGGGGGCGACCTCGCTCCACTTCTGCACCTGCGCCAGCGGGGAGTACTCGTATTCGCGCAGCGCCACGTTCCGCTCCTGGATCCTCCCCAGCCAGGGGAGGAGACGGGCGCCGGCAGGGACCCTCACCCGCACGGGGAGGGTGTTGATGAAGACGCCGACCATCTCCTCCACCCCCTCCAGCTCCGCCGGGCGCCCGGAAACGGTGGTGCCGAACACCACGTCGTCCTCTCCGGAGCAGCGGGACAGGAGGAGGACCCAGGCGCCCTGCACCAGCGTGTTCACCGTCAGCCCGTGTCGGCGCGCCAGCGCCTGGAGCGCCGCCGCGGGCCCCTCGCCGATCCGGAACACCCGGCCGCCGTGGGGGTCCGCCCCGGCGGGGAGGCGCGCCGTCCGGTCCACCCCGAACGGGGTCGGGGCGGCGAAGCCGGCCAGCGCGTCGCGCCAGAAGCGCTCCGCCCGGCCGAGGTCCTGCCGCTGCAGCCACGCTACGTAGTCGCGGTACGGGCGCGCTGCGGGGAAGGCCGGCTCGGCCCCGCCGGTGAGCGCGTTGTACGCGCCCACCACGTCGCGGAAGACCAGCGGGAGGCTCCACCCGTCCACCGTGAGCTGGTGGTGGGTCCAGACCAGCTCGTGCGCATCATCCGCGGTGCGGAAGAGCGACAGGCGCATCAGCGGCCCCCGCTCCAGCGCGAAACCGCGCGCCCGGTCGGCGCGCAGGAAGGCGAGCCGGCGTTCCTCCTGCTCGTCGCCGGACAGGCCGCGCCAGTCCTCGCACGTCACCTCCAGCTCCGCATCCGCGCGCACCACCTGCAGCGGCCGGTCGACCCCCTCCCACACGAAGCCGCCGCGCAGCGCCGGGTGCCGCTCCACCGCGCTCCGCCACGCCCGCGCGAAGGCGGGGAGGTCCAGGTCGCCGAGGAGCTGGAAGCCGAACTGCGAAACGTACGCCCCCTCCCCCGGTGACATCAGGGTGTGGAAGAGCATCCCCTGCTGCATCGGGGAGAGCGGGTACACGTCCTCCACGTCGCGCGCGCTCCCCGCCACCCGGTCGAGCTGCGCCTGGCTCACGCGGGCCAGGGGGAAGTCGGACGGGGTGTAGCCGCCCGCCCCCGGCGAGGTGCAGTGGGCGATCAACGCGCGCAGCTCGGCGCCCAGGCGCTCCGCCAGCCGCTCCACGGTCTCGCGGCGGTGGACTTCCGCGCCGTAGCTGAGGGTCAGGCGGAGGGAGCCGCCCTCCACCACCCCCAGCACGTCGATCAGGTGGGGGCGCTCGCACAGGGGGCTCATCTGCCGCCCCGCGGGCTCGGGCGCGAAGCCGAAGAGCGAGTCGCCCGACACGCTCCCGTCCACCTGCCCCAGGTAGTTGAAACTGACCTGCGCCCGCGGCTGCGCGCGCAGCGCTTCCCGCACCTCCTCGTCGGGAGCGAGCCAGCGCAGCACGCCGTAGCCGATCCCGCGGCCGGGGACGGAGCGCAGCCGCTCCTTGACCGCGCGGAGCGCCGTCCCGGGCGAGTCGTCCCCGGCGTCCAGGAGCACCGGGTGCACCGCCGTGAACCACCCCACGGTGCGCGACAGGTCCACGTCCGCGAACAGCTCCTCGCGCCCGTGCCCCTCCAGGTCCACCAGGAGCCGCCGGTCCCCGGTCCAGGGGGCGAAGGCCCGCGCCAGCGCGGCGAGGAGGACGTCGTTGACCTGCGTCCGGTACGCCGCCGGCACCTCCTGCAGCAGCGCCCGCGTCTCGTCCGCGTCCAGCGCGACCGACACCCCGCGGCTCGACGCCATGGTGTCGGCGCCGACCCCCTCGGGGAAGTCGACCGGGAGCGCGGGGATCCCCGCCCGCGCCGCGTCGGTCCAGTACGGGATCTCGGCGTCGAAGCCGCCCTCCCGGACGTGGGCGGCCAGGCGCTCCGCCCAGCGGCGGAAGGAGGTGGTCTTTGGCGGGAGCGCGACCCTTTCGCCGCGCGCGAGCGCGTCGTAGGCGGCGCGCAGGTCTTCCAGCAGCACCTGCCAGGCGACGTTGTCCATCACCAGGTGGTGGGCCACCAGGAGGAGGCGGGCGCTGCGCCCCTCGCCCCGCTCGAAGTACCCGACCCGGAAGAGCGGTCCGCCCTCCAGCCGGAGGCTCCGCTGCATGGCGGCGGCAACCTGCTCCAGGACTTCGCGCTGCCGCTCCTCCGGCACCGCCGACAGGTCGGCGCGCAGCAGGGGCGTGGCCGCGCCCGGGGCGGCGTTCTCCTGCAGCCACCCCCCGTCCACCTCTCGGAAGCGCATGCGCAGGGCGTCGTGGTGCAGCAGCAGCGCGTCCACCGCCCCCGCCAGCGCGGCCGGGTCGAGCGGCTTCCGCACCTCGTACAACTCGGCCATGTTGAAGTGGTGCCGCTCCGGAAGCTCCGCGCCCAGGAACCAGGCCTGGATCGGCGTCGATTCCACGGGGCCGGTCACCGTCCCCTGCTCGGCGTCGGCGGTGGCGGCGGTCCCGGCGACCCGGGCCAGCTCCGCGACGGTGGGGTGCTCGAACACCTGCCGCGGGGTCACCCGCACCCCGGCGCGCTGGGCGCGGGCCACCACCTGGATGGAGAGGATGGAGTCGCCGCCCAGCTCGAAGAAGTTGTCGTGGATCCCCACCTGCTCCACGCGGAGGAGCTGCTTCCACACCTCGGCCAGCGCCCGCTCGGTGTCCGTCCGCGGGGCCACGTACGCCTCCCGCGTGGCGAGGCGCCCCTCCGGCGCGGGGAGCGCCCGGCGGTCCACCTTGCCGTTGGCGTTGAGCGGAAGCTCCTCCAGCGCCACGAAGGCGGAGGGGACCATGTAGTCGGGGAGGGTTTCCCGCAGGTGCGCCCGCAGCTCCGCCACGTCGGGCGCCTGGCCCTCCACCGGGACCACGTACGCCACCAGCCGCCGGTCGCCGGGGACGTCCTCGCGCACGGTCACCACCGCCGCGCGCACCGCCGGGTGGCGCTCCAGCGTCGCCTCGATCTCGCCGGGCTCGATGCGGAAGCCGCGGATCTTGACCTGCTGGTCGATCCGCCCCAGGAACTCCAGGGTGCCGTCCGCCAGCCAGCGCGCGCGGTCTCCCGTGCGGTACAGCCGCGCCCCCGGTCCCGCGCCGAAGGGATCCGGCGCGAAGCGCTCCGCCGTCAGCTCCGGGCGGCCCAGGTAGTCGCGCGCCACCGCCGCGCCGCCCAGGCAAAGCTCGCCCGGGACGCCCACCGGCACCGGCGAGCGCGACGGGTCGCACACGTACAGGGTGGCGTTCCCCAGCGGGCGCCCGATCGGGTGCCGCGCCGCGGGAAGTTCCCCGTCCAGCCGCTGCGCCGCGCACATGATCGCCGCCTCGGTCGGGCCGTACATCACCCAGATCCGCACGCCCGGCCAGGCGGCCTGGAGGCGGAGCAGCAGCTCGGGCGGG
>JAFAYN010000272.1 GCA_019240375.1 Gemmatimonadota bacterium | reverse complement strand
AGGGTGTCGGGCGAGTAAAGGAGGATCCCCCCCGACCGGTCCTGGAGCCCCGCCACGCTCCCGGTGCGGCCGAGAACGACCGGGTCCGCCGTGATCGTCCCGACCACCGTGAAGCTTTCCTTCAGCCGGTCGGGGACGCGGTCGTTGTCCCGGTCGCCCAGGAGGTCCGCGATCGGTGTGGGCCCGGGTCCCTGCCCCTGGGCGGCCGCGTGGAGCGGGCCGAGACAGAGGGCGGCGCCCAGCAGGAAAAGGGTACGGGAACACGGGCGTGCCAGCCGCCCGGGTACACGGAAGGAGAGCATTCGCGATCCTGGTCCCGACATGACGGGGATTGGCCGGTGGATGGAAAGGCCTGCTCCGGGGGAACCATGGGGAAATTCGTGCCATGGCTCCCGACCCGACCGCCGGGGCCACTTTTCGCTGCGCGGCGCCGAGCGTTCACGCCGTTTTCGGGGGACCACCGGATGGTGGGCAGCGCAATGGGCCGGCATGGGAACATACGGCGCTATGCCCGTACGTCCGTCGTTTTGCGGCGCCGGGCGGTTCGCTCCTTGCAACCTGCCTCGCCTCCACGCCGGTCTTCATCCCCGAGATCCCGGAGGGGCACCATGTACCCGATCCGCCGCCTGTGGGCCGCCCTCGCGCTCGTGGCCGCCGTTTCCACGGCCTGCAGCGACAGCCCGACCGATGCCGGCACCACCACCGGCACCTACTCCGCCACCTCCGTGACCGCGGACGCGAGCGGGAACGGGAACCTGCAGCGGACCTCGCTCCCCGCGGTGCTCTACGACGGGCCCGCCTCGGACGGGCAGACCACCTACGACATCCACTACGAGGTGCTGAGCAGCTCGCTGACGCTGAACCAGGACCGGACCTTCGACTACGCGGGGACCTTCCGCCTCAGCTCCAAGGACGGGAGCTTCCCGGTGGACCAGGAGACCTTCACCGAGAGCGGCACCTACACGGTGCAGGGGGGGACGATCTCCCTGACCTCCAGCTCCGGGCTGAACAGCGTTCTCGACCTGAGCGCGACCCTCCAGGGAGGCGTCATCACGCTGGACGTGGTCGACCCGCTCTTCGGGGAGGTCAACACCTACGAGTTCAAGCGGTAGGCGGTCTCACCGCGGGGTGGAAACGAGAGCGGGGGCGGCCGTCGCGCGACGGCCGCCCCCGCTCCTCGTTCTCCCTCCATCCCCGCTTCAGTCGCCGACGCGTACGCGCCCCGCCTCGGCCCTGGCCAGCACCCGCTGCCGCGCCTCCGCCACCCCTTCGCGGTCGAAGCGGTTCACCACGCGCACCAGCCGCTGCGGCGCGTCGAAGCGCTTCGCCTGCGGGAGGGCCTCCCCCCGCGCGAAGCCGGCCGACACCGCGTCGTAGTTGGAGCCGGCGTTCCAGAAGATCCAGTCCTCCACCCCCAGGTCGTACAGCGCCTGCGTCTGCGCCCGGGCCTGCGTGGGCCCGTAGTGGTACCCCTTGTCCACCCAGGGCGCGCTGAACGCCTGGATCCAGGGGACGATCCGCGCCGGGGTGGTCCCCTGCTCGCGCAGCCGCTGGTTGCGGATCACCCCCATCCCCACCGAGGTGTAGACCGTCTCGTACGGCATCCGGTTGGGGGTGTGGATCCCGGGGAGGTGTGTCGGGAAGAAGTGCGACGGGTACACCATCGGCTGGAGGGCGTCCGCCACCGACGAGAGCGCCTCCCACTGCTGGCCGATCCCCACGTCCATCGGGTCGTCCATGGAAAGGCCGAACAGGTCGGCCGTGACCGTCACCCCCAGCGGGTGCAGGCGCCGCTTCGCCTCGGACAGGAAGGCGGCGATGGCGTCGGCCCGACGCGCCCCCGGGGGCGCGGGGGGGTGTACCTGCTTCGGGAGGCTCTTGAACGCCTCGGGGAAGCGGACGTAGTCGAACTGGATCTCCCGGAAGCCGGCCCGCGCCGCCTCCTCGGCCACGCGGATGTTGTATTCGCGCACCGAGTCGGACCAGGCGCTCATCCACCGGTTCCCCGCCTTGTCGATCCAGAGCGCCCCGGTGGGGGTGCGGATCGCCCACTCCGGCTTCGCCTGGGCCAGGAAGCGGTCCTTGAACACCACGATCCGCGCGATCGGGTAGATCCCGTGGGCGCGCAGCGTGTCCACGAATCCCTTGAGGTCACGGATGGGGATCCCGCCGTGCGTCACCTGCTGCGCCAGCGGCATGGCGCTGCGGTAGCGGATCCCGTCGTCGTCCTTGACGTCCACCACGAAGGCGTTGATCTCGGTGCTGTCGGCCAGCGCGAGGAGCTTCTTGCGGTGTGCGGGAGTGCCGGCCGCGTAGGCGTTGACGTAGATCCCGCGGATGATCGGCGGGGCCGCTTCGCGCGGGGACGGCGGCTCCGGCTGGGGTGGCTCCCGGTGCGCGGGGCGCGCGGCCGCGTTGGCGACCACCTGGCCGGAAAGAAAGGACGACGCCGATTGGGCGAGGGAGGAAACTTCCGCTTCGGACGAGGGTCCGCTGCACGCGGGGAGCAGGGACACCGTCGACAGGAGCGCTACCACGGGGAAGAGCCGCGCGCCACGCATACAGCCGGTTGACCTTGAAGCAGGGGGAACGACGGGGAAGCCGCCGTGTGGAACCGGTGCAGGGGATCCCGCGGAGCCCGGCGGTGGAACGGCCGGGCGCGCCGGTGCCGGGAGGGCAGCGGAGGGCGGATCGGGGACGGCACCGGCACACACGGATGTTTCCGGAGTGCACGTTTTTCTCCTCCGCGAAAATAATGCCGCTGCACACTTCCGTCAGGGGTGCCGCGCATGGGATTATCCGTGGACCGGCTCCCCAAACAACTGTCGCGTCCGGGCACACCCGACGGCACCCTTGTTCCGGGGTCGGCGGACGCTATCTTTGCCGGTGCGAGGCACGCCTCGTCCCCCCACGCGGTGCACTCCCCCGCCGCACCGCGCTCCCCCGCCGCCGCCGCTTCGTGACGCTGCTCCCGCTCCCCAGGACCTCGTTCCACTCCGAGCTCACCCCCAAGGACGTGCGCGCCTATCGCCTCCTGGCGCTCGCCGGGGCGCTGTGCGTCGTGGCGTTCGGGCAGGTCTACCGCGCGCTGGTCCCCGGCGCGGTCGACCCGGTCTGGCAGAGGGCCGTGCTGACGCTCTGCTGCCTGGGCGTCTTCGGGGCCACCTTTTGGTACCGCGGGTGGCGCTTCCACTACCTGGCCTACACCGTCTACTACGTCATCACCCTCTGGGTCGTACAGCTCACGTACCTGAACCGGATGATCCCGGAGTACGCGCTGGGGCTGGTGGTGGTGGTGTCGGCGGTCAGCGCCGCCTTCCGCGAGCAGCGGCACCTGCTCTGGTACGTGCTGGTGACGCAGGCTGCCTTCTGCGGCGCGGCGGCGCTCATCCCGGATCCGCGGATGAACCCGGTCCTGGTGGCGAGCTACGTGGGGGCGGTGTGCCTCCTTTCCTACATCGTCATCGGCTCGCGGCTGGCCGCGCAGGAGGAGCTGTCCGCCAGCGAGGAGCGGTACGCCCTGGCCGCGGTGGGGGCCAATGACGGGCTGTGGGACTGGGACCTCCGCGCGGGCCGCGTCTTCTACTCCCCCCGCTGGAAGGAGATGCTCGGGTACGGGGAGGGCGAGGTGGGAGACTCCCCGGAGGAGTGGTTCGGGCGCATCCACCCGGACGACGCTCCGCAGGTGGCCGCGCGGATCGAGTCGTACCGCAGGGGCGCCGCGGCCCACTTCGAGATCGAGCACCGGATGCTGCACCGCGACGGCGAGTACCGCTGGATGCTCAGCCGCGGGGTGGCGCTGGGGGACGCGGAGGCGGGGAGCACCCGCATGTCGGGCTCGCTGACCGACGTCACCCAGCGCAGGCGCGCCGAGGAGCAGCTCCTGCACAACGCGCTGTACGACGCCCTCACCGGACTCCCCAACCGCGCCCTGCTCATGGACCGGCTGGAGCTGGCGGTGCGGCGGAGCCGGCGCCGGCGGGACTCCACCTTCGCGGTGCTGTTCGTGGACCTGGACCGCTTCAAGGTGATCAACGACGGGCTGGGGCACGCCCTGGGCGACGAGCTGCTGGTGGCGGTGGGGCGGCGGCTGGAGGTGGGGCTGAGGCAGGAGGACACCGTGGCACGGCTGGGCGGAGACGAGTTCGTGGTGCTGCTGGAGAGCGTGGCCGACGCGGGCGAGGCCACGCGCGTCGCCGAGCGGATCCTGGAGGAGCTGGGGCAGCCCTTCGCCCCGGGCGGGTACGAGGTCTTCACCTCCGCCAGCATCGGGATCGCCATGGGGGGCGACGGCCACCGCGCCGCCGAGCTGGTGCGCGACGCCGACACCGCCATGTACCGCGCCAAGGCGGAGGGGAAGGGGAGGGTGGCGCTCTTCGACGACCGGATGCACGCCGAAGCGATGGCGCGCCTCCACCTGGAGGCCGACCTGCGGCGCGCGCTGGAGCGCGACGAGATCCGGGTGCACTACCAGCCGATCGTGTCGCTCGGGAACGAGCGGCTGGCGGGGTTCGAGGCGCTGGCGCGCTGGGAGCACCCGGAAAAGGGGTTCCTGCAGCCGGGCGAGTTCATCCCGGTGGCGGAGGAGACCGGGCTGATCGTCCCGCTGGGGATGCGCGTGCTCCGCGACGCCTGCCGCCAGCTCCGCGAGTGGCTGGACACCCGGGCCGTGGACCACGGGCTGACGCTGAGCGTCAACCTGTCTCCGCGGCAGTTCGCGCACCCCAACCTGCTCCACGAGATCGACGAGGTGCTGCGGGAAACGCGGCTCGACCCCGCGACGCTCCAGCTGGAGCTGACGGAGAGCGTGCTGATGCGCGACGCCGAGAGCACGGTGGCCGCGCTGGGGCAGCTCCGGGCGCGCGGGATCCGCCTCGCCATCGACGACTTCGGGACCGGGTACTCGTCGCTCAGCTACCTGCAGCGCTTCCCCATCGGCACCCTCAAGATCGACCGCTCCTTCGTGCGGGGGATCACCCCGGGCTCCAACCAGTCGGAGCTGGTGCAGACCATGGTGTCGCTGGCCCGCAGCCTGGGGATGAACGTGGTGGCCGAGGGGGTGGAGACGGAGGACCAGGTGGCCGAGGTGCGCCGGCTGGGGTGCGGCAACGCGCAGGGGTTCTTTTTCGCGCGGGCGCTGGACCCGGCGGCGGCGGCGGCGCTGCTCGCGGAGGGGACCCACCGGTGGGCGGGGGCGGCGGCGGGGGCGTAGCCGGGGCCGGCTCCTCGTATTGGAGGCGGGTACGAAGGCGGGGGAGCGTTCGCGCGCTCCTCCGCCTTCTCGTTGTCTGGCATCGGCCTTCCGTCCGGCGTATCTTGCCGGCTTCGGTACACAAGATTGTGTACCACTGACCCCGTGCAATCCGAACGGCTGACGACGTGGATCCGAACCGCATCCTCATCATAGACTACGGCTCGCAGTTCACCCAGCTTATCGCCCGGCGCATCCGGGAAGAGCGCGTGTACTGCGAGATCCAGCCGCCCACCCGCTCGCTGGAGTGGATCCAGGAGTGGGCGCCGAAGGGGATCATCCTTTCCGGCGGCCCCTCGTCCGTGTACGGCGAGGACGTTCCCACCGCCGACCCCGGGCTGCTGCGCACCGGGACCCCCGTGCTGGGGGTGTGCTACGGGATGCAGCTCATCACCTTCCTGGAAGGCGGCGTGGTGGAGCGCGGCCGGCGCGAGTACGGCCGGGCGCAGGTCACCGTGCAGGAGCCGTCGGGGATCTTCGAGGGCTTCGACGCGGGCGAAAGCACCCAGGTGTGGATGAGCCACGGCGACCACGTGGTGCAGCCGCCCCCGGGATACCGCCGCCTGGCGGTGACGGAGGGGCTTCCCTGGGCCGCCTTCGTGGCGGAGGACCGCCCCGTCTACGGGGTGCAGTTCCACGTGGAGGTGGCGCACACCGTCCGCGGCGCCGACATGATCTCCAACTTCGTGTTCGGGGTGTGCGGGTGCCAGCCGACCTGGACGGCGGGGTCGTACATCGACGCAGAGATCGCGCGGATCCGCGAGCGGGTGGGCGGCGCGCAGGTGATTTGCGGGCTTTCGGGCGGGGTGGATTCGTCGGTGGCGGCCACGCTGGTGCACCGCGCCATCGGCGACCAGCTCACCAACGTGTTCGTGGACACCGGGCTGCTGCGGAAGGGGGAGCGCGAGTCGGTGGAGCGCACCTTCCGGGCGCACATGGGGATGAAGCTGGAGGTGGTGGATGCTTCGGCGCTCTTCCTGGAGCGGCTGGCCGGGGTGGAGGACCCGGAGCGGAAGCGGAAGATCATCGGCAACACCTTCATCGACGTGTTCGAGGACGCGGTGGCTCGGGCGGGCTCCGACGCGAAGTTCCTGGTGCAGGGGACGCTGTACCCGGACGTGATCGAGTCGCTTTCGGTGAAGGGGCCCTCGGCCACCATCAAGACGCACCACAACGTCGGCGGGCTCAAGGAGGACATGAAGTTCGAGCTGATCGAGCCGCTGCGGGAGCTGTTCAAGGACGAGGTGCGGCAGGTGGGGCGCGAGCTGGGGCTCCCCGAGGAGATGGTGGGGCGGCACCCGTTCCCGGGTCCTGGGCTGGCGATCCGTGTCCTGGGGGCGGTGGACGAGCGGGAGCTGGAGGTGCTGCGTCAGGCGGACGCCATCTACCTGGAGGAGATCCGGGCGGCGGGGCTGTACGACGACATCTGGCAGGCGTTCGCGGTTCTTTTGCCAGTGCGCAGCGTGGGCGTCATGGGCGACGAGCGGACGTACGAGAACGTGTGCGCGCTGCGGGCGGTGACTTCCCGGGACGGGATGACGGCGGACTGGTACCCGTTTCCGCACGACGTGCTGGCTCGGATCTCGACGCGGATCATCAACGAGGTAACCGGGATCAACCGCGTGTGCTACGACATCTCGTCGAAGCCGCCTGCTACGATCGAGTGGGAGTAGTTTCCTTTCGCTTCGGAAGGTTTGGGGCCGCGCAGGAGACCCGCCAAACAGCCGGCGGGTCTCCTGCGCGGGGTCGGTGAGTCCCACGATACGACTGTGGGTCTCCCCGCCCGCGGAGTGAGCCCGTCGGAAACAGCCCCGCCGGTCTCCCTCCGCCAAAGATTCGGGGGGTACTGCGGAACGGCGTAACGGCCGGGCGCCTCGTGCCGGATGTAGACCGTACTGAGCCTGGGCATCGTAGGCCCTCACCCCGGCGCTTCGCGCCACCCCTCTCCCAATTCTGGGAGAGGGGAACTGCAAGTAAATATCTATCTTGTAGTTAAGCCCCTCCCCTGCTTGCGGGGGAGGGGTCTGGGGAGGGGGCCCAACCAAAGCCGCGCACCCAAGCCTTTTCTCCGGGATGCCTTCCCCCAGAATTGGGGGAAGGTGCCGAGCGGAGCGAGGCGGATGGGGGCGCTGTGGCGGTGCCCGAACTCCGGAGTTCAGTCGGCGCCGTAGCCCCACCCTGGATCCCGCCCCGTCTCCATCTGTTTTGAACCCCACCGGAATCACCGGAGGCTCCATCATGACTCCAGACCCTTCGCTGGAAGAGCGCGTCGCTCGCCTGGAGCGCATGGTGGCCGAACTCCACGCGCAGCTCGCCTCGCGTCCGGCGCCGGTGCCCTCCGTGCCGGTGCCCTCGGTGCCGGAGCCCCTGGCTCCGGCGCCCGAAGATCGGACGCGGCCGTCGCCCGCGCGTGACGATGTGGCCGCCGCGCCGCGGGCTGCGCGGGCGGAGGTGTGGGCGCACCATAGCGAGCAGTGGCTGGGGCGGGTGGGGCTGGGGCTCCTCTTCCTCGGCCTCGTCTACCTGTTCAACTACAGCATCGAGCAGGGGTGGATCACCCCCGTGGTGCGGGTGGCCGTCGGGCTGCTGATCGGGAGCGTGCTGCTCGCCTTCGGGCTGCGGCTCGAGCGCACGCGGCGCAGCTACAGCCAGCTCCTGCTGGCGGGCGCGCTGGCCGTGTTCTACGTCACCGGCTTCGCGGCGAGCCAGCTCTACCTGCTGGTGAGCTACGGGGTGGCGCTCGCGTTCATGACGGGGGTGATGGTGCTGGGGCTGACGCTGGCGCGGCGGCAGGACCACCCCTCGCTCGCCAGCCTGGGCGCCCTGGGCGGCCTCGCCACCCCTCTCCTCCTGCACCGCGAGAGCGCCGCGGTCGTGGAGCTTTCCGTCTATGGGGCGCTGGTGGTGGTGTGGACGGGCGCCCTCTACTGGCTCCGTGGCTGGCCCTCCCTGCTCTGGACGTACGCGGTGGGCGGGGTGGCCGCGCTCAGCATCGCCGCCGAGCACGCCACGGGCGGGGAGCGCTGGATCGTGCAGGGATCGCTCCTCCTCACCTGGGCGCTCGGCGCCGTGATGCCCTTCGTGCGCGGCATCCTCAAGGACGACCGCCGCGGCCGGCGGTTCCGGGGGAT
>JAFAYN010000093.1 GCA_019240375.1 Gemmatimonadota bacterium | reverse complement strand
TACATCGAAGCGATGGGGGGTGAGCTGGAGATCAGGGCGCACTTTCCTGATGGAGACGTACGGATCCGCCAGTTCCATGACCTGGGCGAGGTTGGTACCGCCGGAGGTTCACACTGAATCCCGGGCACTCCGACACACCGTAAACGTTGAAAACACCGGCGGATTCGGCTATATTTACCGGCTGAATTGGAACCCCTCGCGCCTCGCGGGCCAGTTGCCGGCGGGGCGTTCGATATTTCGACGGGAGCAGGACCGTGACCGTACTCGCAGAACAGGTCCGCCGCAGGCGGACGTTCGCCATCATATCGCACCCGGACGCGGGGAAGACCACGCTCACGGAAAAGCTCCTCCTGTACGGCGGGGCCATCCACCTGGCGGGGAGCGTCAAGGCGCGCCGCGCGGCGCGGCACGCCACCTCCGACTGGATGCAGATGGAGCAGGAGCGCGGCATCTCCGTGACCTCCTCCGTCCTCCAATTCGAGTACCAGGGGAAGGCCATCAACCTCCTGGACACCCCGGGGCACGCCGACTTCTCGGAGGACACCTACCGGACGCTGATCGCCGCGGACAGCGCGGTGATGCTGCTCGACAACCGCAAGGGCGTCGAGGAGCGGACCCGGCAGCTCTTCGAGGTGTGCCACCGCAGGCGCACCCCGATCTTCACCTTCGTGAACAAGTGCGACCGCCCCGGCGCCGATCCGCTCCAGCTCCTGGACGACGTGGAGCGCGACCTGGGACTCCGCTGCTACCCGGTGATGTGGCCGATCACGGCCGGCGACCGCCTGATCGGCGTGTACGACCGCGGGGAGCGGCAGATCCACCTCTTCGAGAAGGGGGAGGACCACGGGCAGACTCGCGTCGCCACGCAGGCGGGGGAGCTGGACGACCCGTCGGTGCGCGCGCTGATCGGCGACGAGGCGCACGACAAGCTCCTGGCCGACATCGAGCTGCTGGACATGGCGGGGGAGGAGTTCGACTACGACGCGTTCCTGGCCGGCGAGGTGTCGCCGACCTTCTTCGGGAGCGCGATGACCAACTTCGGGGTGGAGCCCTTCCTGCGGAAGTTCCTGGAGCTGGCGCCCGCCCCCACACCCCGCGAGGCCACCACCGGCGAGGTGAAGCCCGAGGACCCGAACTTCACCGGGTTCGTGTTCAAGATCCAGGCGAACATGGACCCCAAGCACCGCGACCGGATCGCCTTCGTCCGGGTGTGCTCGGGGCACTTCGAGGCGGGGATGCAGGTAAAGCACGTCCGCACCGGGAAGCAGGTGCGCCTGGCCGCGCCCACGCAGTTCCTGGCACGCGAGCGGACGCACATCGAGGAGGCGTGGGCCGGCGACGTGATCGGGATCCACGACCGTGGCAACCTGCGCATCGGCGACACCCTCTCGTCCAACGGCGACCTGGAGTTCCAGGGGATCCCCCGCTTCTCGCCGGAGCACTTTGCCCGGATCCTGATCCGCGACCCGATGCGCCGCAAGCAGCTCGACACCGGCCTGCAGCAGCTCTCGGAGGAGGGCGCCGCGCAGGTGTTCTACGCCGAGTCCATCGTCGGCCCGGCGCCGATCGTGGGCGCGGTCGGGCAGCTCCAGTTCGACGTGCTCCTGCACCGGCTGGAGAACGAGTACGGCGTGTCCGCGCGGCTGGAGCCGCTCTCGTACCACCACGCCCGCTGGGTGGAGGGCCCCGAGGCCGACGTGCGCCGCGTGGCGACGGAAGGGTACGGCCGGACGATGGTGTTCGACTCCAAGGAGCGCCCGCTGATCCTGTTCGACAGCGAGTGGACCATGAAGACCACCATCGAGCGCGAAAAAGACCTCAAGTTCCACGACGTGGCGCCGTAGGGCGACCGCTCGCCGCAGTAAGAGAAGGGGCCTTCTCCGAGATCCGGAGGAGGTCCTTTCTTACACAGCGGTATCCGCATTCGCGCGGCTACGTTGCGACTGGAACAACCGTGGCTACATTCCAACCGTGCACCAAAGTTGCACACGCGGGCAGGCTCCGGATCCACACCCCTCGTGCAGGTCCGGTTCACCCATGTCCTGACCCGGAGGAGACCATGTCGCACACTCCACGCGTCGACCTGCCGCCCACACGAATGATGCTGGCCTCCCTGCTCGTCTTCGGCCTCGCCGCGTGCGGGGGCGGTGGCGACCAGCAGTCCGGGGCTTCCACCACGGACACCACGGCGGCGGACACCACCACAACGAGCACCACCCCGGGAAGCACCGCCGCCCCGATGGACAGCGGGTCCATGGCCGCGGGCGCGGCGCTCTCCGACGCGCAGATCGCCGGCGTGCTCTCCGCCTCCGACTCCGCGGAGATCAACCCGAGCCAGCTCGCCATGCAGAAGGCGCAGAACGCGCAGGTCAGGGCGTTCGCCCAGCAGATGGTCAAGGACCACGGGATGCTGGAGGACTCGCTGCACGCCATGGCGCAGCAGCAGAACATGACCCCGGCGACCAGCCCCCTCAGCAGCCAGGTCCAGACCGCCGCGCAGGCCACCATGCAGAGCCTGCAGGGCGCGTCCGGCGCCGCCTTCGACAGGGCCTACATGGACGCGATGGTGCAGTCGCACCAGATGGCGCTGAACGCGGTGGACACCCAGCTCCTCCCCGCGGCGCAGAACCCGCAGCTCAAGACGGCGCTGCAGCAGAAGGTCCGTCCCGCGGTCGCCAGCCACCTGCAGCACGCACAACAGATCCAGGGCTCGCTCGGCCACTGAGCCGGCGATAGGCTGCGTCCGGGGAGCCGCCGCGCTCCCCGGACGCGCTTCTCCGGAAGGAAGGCCGAGGCTCCCTCCCGAACCCTACACGAACCAGCCACCGGGGCACAGGTGAGCGACACGACCGAGGGCGCCACAGGCGTCACCTTCCAGCAGCTGCGCGAGTACGCGCTCGCCCTCCCCGGCGTGGAGGAGGGGACCTCCTACGGCACTCCGGCCTTCCGGGTGCGGGGGAAGTTCTTCATCCGCCTCAAGGAGGACGGCGAGTCGATCGTGCTCAAGACCGACACGTACGAGCGCGACCACCTGCTGGAGTCCGATCCCCGCGCTTTCTTCACCACCGGCCACTACCGCGACTACCCGATCGTGCTGGTCCGCCTGGCCGCGGTCCACCCGGATCGGCTCCGCGCGCTGGTGCTCGACTCCTGGCGCCGCCACGCCCCGAAGCGCCTCCTCGACGAGTACGAGCGGGCGCGGGGGTGACTCACCTCCCGTACGGACTCCCGTCCCGGTAGCGCTTCTCGAACTCCTCCCGCGTGACCAGCGTCTTCACGTCCGTCATCCGGTCCACGGTGAGGATCCCGTCCAGGTGGTCGATCTCGTGCTGGAGCAGCTCCGACAGGTCGCCCTCCGCCCGCACCTCCCGCCACTCCCCCGCCGCGTCCTGGTAGCGCACCGTGATCCAGCGGTGCCGCTCCACCTGGCAGAAGACGCTCAGGAAGCTCAGGCACCCGTCCCACACCGTCATCGTTTCCGCGCTCCGCTCCACGATCCGCGGGTTGATGAAGGGCCAGGGCGTTTCCCGATCCACGTTGAGGAAGACGATCCGCCGCAGCACCCCGATCTGCGGCGCGGCGATGGCGCGCCCGTAGCCGGTGGTCTCGCGCCAGTGGGCCAGCGTGTCGCGCAGGTCCGCGATCGTCTCGGCCGTCTCCGTCGAGACGGGGTCCGCCACCTCCTCGCACGTCGTGCGCAGGAGCGGGTCGCCCAGCCGAACCACCTCGCGAATCGCCATCGATCTTCCTCCGGTGATGATCTCCACGTCCGTCGCCGGGCGAAACGTCTCACCGGGGGAACCGCGGCGCAACCCGGGCGGAACGACGAGCCCCCACCCGGGCGGACCGGACGGGGGCTCGAAGCTTCGGCGGAGAGCCGGCCTACTTTTCTACGATCACCACGGCCTGCATCTGCGGGTGCGGGAGGCAGTGGTACTTGTACCGTCCCGGCTGGTCGAAGCGCTGCACGTAGCGCTGCCCCTCGGAGATCAGCGGGCTGCTCCACTTCCCGTTGTCGCCCGTGACGGTGTGCTGCAGCGGGTCGCGGTTGATCCACTCCACGCTCTGCCCCGCGTGGATGCGTACCGTCTTCACCGTGTAGGCGATCTGGCGGATCTCCACCCGCGCTGCGACGCTGTCGGCCGCGGCGGGAGCCGCCGCGTTCCCCGTCGAGGTGGCGGAGTCGGGAGCGGCCGACATCGGGGCCGGCGCCGGAAGCGCCTCCCCGTGCTCGGGGCGGAAGATCCGCGCCCAGCGTGAGCCGGTCCCCAGCGGCACGGTGAAGATGAAGCCGTAGCGCCGCTTTTCCGCGCCGATCTCCTTGCGGTGCGCCGCCCCCTGCAGGGTGAGCGCCCCGCCGTTGGTGGCGTGCATGGAGATGGTGTGCGGGCTCCCCGGGATGGCAATGGCCACCCCCGCGCTCCACACCACCGGCGGCGAGTCGCCGAAGAACGCCTGCCCCACGTCGCCCGAGACCCCCAGGTACGGGGTGAGGCGCACCACCGCGCCCACCGTCCCCGCCATCCCCGGCGTGTCCTCGCCGTAGCGGTGGCTGAACCCCCGCAGCTCACCCAGCAGCGCCACCGGCCCGAAGGTGGTCCGCGCGCTCACCGCACCGTCCAGGCTGCGCGCGTTGGTGTTGTACGCCGCCAGCCCCGAGAAGCGGAGGGCCTCCCCCACCCCAAAGGCGCGCTTCAGCCAGTACTGCGTCTCGTTCTGCCCCAGCCGGCTGGGGACGATCTCGCTGTTGGAGGTGTAGTCGAGCCCGGCGGTGAGCCCCAGCGGGAGCCCGACCGCGAAGTCGAGCGTGGGGACGTTGATCACCTCGTCTCCGCCGTTCAGGAACTCGAAGCGGTGCGCGAAGGAAAAGGCCGCCTCCCCGCTCGAGAGCGTCCAGGTGCCGGAGATCGCCGGGGAGCGATCCATGTACGACTGGGCCGGGAGTGCGTTCGCGGCCAGGAGCGGCGCGAACGCGATCATCAGGGCGCGCATCACTGCACCGTCACCACACCGACCATCCCGGTGGTGAAGTTGGACGAGTGGAAGTTGCACCGGAAGCGGTACGTCCCGGGGGTGTTGAAGGTCTGCTCGAAGGTGGAGGTGGCCGCCGGGAGGCTGGCGAGCCCCCACGCGCCGGTCTCGGACTCCACGTTGTGGGGGAGCGCGCCGTCCGAGGTCCAGCGCACCTTGTCGCCCGCCTTGATGGTCACGCTGGCGGGCGACCAGCTGGTCCCGCTCGCCCGGACGACCGTGACGTTTCCGTTCCCGGTCCCGGTGGGGTCCGTCCCGCCGCCGGAGTCGCCGCCGGAGCAGGCCACCGCGAGCGCTCCGCCCGCGACCGCGACCAGTACCGTGAGCAGGGATGCTCGAACCTTTTTGCCGATCATGCGCCACCTCGAGAAGGGAAGGAAGAGGGGTGAGACTCGACCCTTCCAGGGGCAATCCGCCGTCCAGTCGCCCGGCACCGGCGGCACGGCGCACAGACGCTTGTGGCACATACACTTACGCCACCGGAACTCCGGTGGCGTGGAAACGGGCGATGTAGCGTTTCGGGACAGGGTGCCCCCGTTCGGGACAGGGGCGGAGGTGGGAGCGGGGTCAGGCCCCGGCGGGAAGCTCCTGCAGGAGCGAGCGGACCGTCGCCGCGTCGGCGGCGGCGCCGATGCGCTCGAACTGCCCGGCGGCGTCCTCCAGCGCGTCGCGCGCGGCGGCGACCTCGCCCCGGTCGCGGAGGAGGAGCCCGCGGTCGCGCTGCACCTCGGCCAGGAGGAGGGGGTCGGAAGCGTCGCGCGCCACGGCGAAGGCTTCCTCCAGGTGCAGCGCGGCCTGGTCGTCCCGGCCGGCGGTGCGCGACGCCAGCGCCAGCACGCGGACCGCCTCGGCGCGCCCCAGCGGATCGCCGATCCGCTCGTAGCGGTCGCGGGCGCGCCCGGCCAGGGTGCCGGCCAGCTCCCCGTCGCCGGCGCGGGCGCGCAGAACCGCGCGCTCCGTTTCCGCCAGCGCCACCACGTCCTCGCTGGCCGCCGCGGCGGCCAGCTCGATGGCGCGCAGGTAGTGGGCGTCGGCCTCGTCCTCGTGGCCCAGGTCGCGGTACGAGATCCCCAGGTTGTGGTGGGTCTGCGCCAGCCCGCGGGTGTACCCCAGCCGCTGGTAGAAGGCCACCGCGCGCCCGTACCACCCCAGCGCGCCGTCCGGGTCGCCGCGCACGTTGGCGAGCATCCCCAGGTTGTTGCAGGCGCGGCCGGCGAACTCCTCGTCGCCCCACTCGCCCGCCAGCTCCATCAGCTCGCCGAAGCGCTCCTCCGCGGCGGCGTTGCGGCCAAGCTCGAATAGGCAGATCCCGATCAGGTTGACCAGGTTCACCCGCAGGCGCCGGTCCCCCCGCTGGCGGACGGGTGTTTCCAGCCCCTCGGCCGCGCAGAGCGCGTCCGGGGTGCGCCCCACCCGGCGCAACGCGTCGGCGTAGTGGAAGAGCGTTTCCGGCTCCTCCACCTCCCCGACCAGGGGGGACACGCGCTCCACGATCCGCGGCCACTCCCGCCGTGCGGCGAGGGCGCGGACCTCCTCCAGCAGGGGGTCGGGAGCGGGTGCGGGGCGCTGCGTCACGATCGGGTCAGTTGCTAGCCACTGCGTAGCGGGTGAAGCCGGGAACGTCGGTGGTCACCTCCTGGACGTCGGCGAACCGGGAGGTCTGGAGGCGGGACCACGGCTCCCCCTCGCGCTCCTGGCGCCACAGGCCGAACCGGTCCGAGATCCCGGTGTCCAGGCGGTCCACCACCCCGTCGCCGTTGTAGTCCCGGTCGGCCCACCAGTACGAGACGCGCAGCTTCGCCGGGTTCCCCGCCGCGAAGCGCAGCCCCGAGGGCTCGAACTGGAAGATGAACCGCGCCGCGTCGACCACGCGGACGGTGATCTGCACCGAGTCCCCCGCCTGCACGGGGGTCCCGTCAGGGCGGCGGACCAGCGCGCCGGCGGGGACGGTGAACTCCATGCATAGGTCGTGCTGGTAGTGCGGCACTCCCACGTAGCTGATCGTCGCGCGGCGCGTCGCCCCGGGCTTCGCCCAGAGGGTGACGGACTGGGCGCTCAGCGGGGGCGCGTCGGCCGCCGCCCGGATGAAGGTCAGCCGGTCCTCCGCGACCCGGTCCCCGCCCGAGCCGAAGATGTCCTCGCAGCCGGCCGCGAGGGGCAGGGCGAGGAGGGGGAGGAACCGCTTCAGGATCCGTAGTGCTCGCATGGCGGAGTCGCGCTGGGAAAAGGAGCTCACTGGTGAACCGGACGGACGGGGGTGGCAAGCCGCGCACCGTGCGTTTCCCCGCGCCACGGCTCGCTTCGCGGGCCGGGCGCTGTAGCGGGCCGGGACGGATGTCTCATTCCGGGACACTCTCCTCGCCCAGCAGGCGGTACAGCCGCGAGCGGGAGATGCGCAGCGCCTCGGCCGCGGCGCTCTTGTTCCCGGCCATCTGCTCGGTCATCGCCAACGCCGCGGCGCGCTCGATCTCCTCCATCGGCGCCGGGAAGGGGATCGGCCCGCCGCGCGACGAGGGCGAAGCGGCGCGCGCGTGGGGGAAGAGGTCGCCGGGGTCCAGCCCACCGTCTCCCAGGAGGAGGGCGCGCTCGATCCCGTTGCGCAATTCCCGCACGTTCCCGGGCCAGGGGTGCGCCAGCAGGGCGCGGCGGAGCGGCGCGTCGATGGGCGGGACGGGGAGCTCGTACTGCCGGGCGAGGGTGCGCAGGAAGTGCTCGGCCAGGAGGACCACGTCCTCGCCGCGCTCGCGGAGCGGGGGGAGGTGCAGGGGGAGGACGCTGAGGCGGTAGTACAGGTCCTCGCGGAAGGCGCCGCTCCGCACCGCCTCTTCCAGGTCCACGTGGGTGGCGGCGATGATCCGCACGTCCACCTCGCGCGCCCGGACCGCCCCCAGGCGGCGCACCTGCTTCTCCTCCAGCGCCTTGAGGATCTTTCCCTGCAGCGTGTAGGGGAGGTCGCCGATCTCGTCCAGGAAGAGCGTCCCCCCGTGGGCCGACTCGAAGAGCCCCGGCTTGGCGGTGCGCGCGTCGGTGAAGGCGCCGCGCTCGTGCCCGAACAGCTCCGACTCCAGGAGTCCCGAGGGGATGGCGGTGCAGTTCAGCTCCACGAAGGGCGCCGCCGCGCGCGGGCCGTTGTAGTGGATGGCCTGCGCCAGCAGCTCCTTCCCCGTCCCGGTCTCGCCGGTGATCAGCACCGTGGCCCGGTCGCGGGGGATCACCCGGGCGGCGCGGTCCAGCTCGGCGCGCAGCAGCGGGCTCTCCCCCACGATGCGCCCGAAGTCGAAGGTGGCGCGCTCCGCCGCGGCGTGGCGTCCCCCCGCCGCGTGGGCCTCCCGCCGCCGCGCCCGCTCCGCCAGCTCGGCGCGCAGCGCGTCCAGGTCTTCCGGGAGAGCGAAGTAGTCCGCCGCCCCGGAGCGCACCAGCGCCACCGCCAGCCGATGGTCCGCCCGCGCCCCCACCACCAGCGGCGCCGCCGCCCCCGCCGCGGCCAGCGCCCG
>JAFAYN010000066.1 GCA_019240375.1 Gemmatimonadota bacterium | reverse complement strand
GGCACGCCCCGCCTCCTGGTAGTACGCTTCCAGGTTCCCGGGCATGTTGTAGTGGACGACGATGCGCACGTCCGACTTGTCGATCCCCATCCCGAAGGCGTTGGTGGCGACCACCGTGGGGACCTCGCCGGTCATGAACGCCTCCTGGATCCGCTTCCGCTCGGCGTCGGGGATCCCGGCGTGGTACCCCACCGCCCGCACCCCCACCCCGTTGAGGAGCGAGGTGAGCGCGTCCACGTTCTTGCGGGTGGCGGCGTACACGATGGACGACCCCTCGCGCCCGCGCAGGAGGCGGAGGAGGAGCCGGTCCTTTTCGGAGTCGTTCTTGGCCCGCAGGACGTGCCAGTTCAGGTTGCGCCGGTCGAACCCGGCGACCAGCGTCTCGGGGCGGTGCAGCCCTAGCTGGCGGACGATGTCGCGGCGGACCTCCTCGGTGGCGGTGGCGGTCAGCGCCGCGATGGGCGGGTTCCCCAGCGCCTCGCGGACGCGCCCCAGCCGCAGGTACGAGGGGCGGAAGTCGTGCCCCCACTCCGACACGCAGTGCGCCTCGTCCACCGCCAGGAGCGACACGTCCAGCCGGGCGAGCCGGTCCTGGAAGCTTTCCGAGTCGAAGCGCTCCGGGGCGATGTAGAGCAGCTTGTACTCCCCGCGCTCGGCCCCGTTGAGCCGCGCGGCCATCTCCCCGCCGGAAAGGGTCGAGTTGAGGAAGGTGGCTGGGAGCCCGCGGGCGTCCAGCGCGTCCACCTGGTCCTTCATCAGCGAGATGAGCGGGGACACGACGATGGTCAGCCCCGGGAGCATCATCGCCGGGACCTGGTAGCAGAGCGACTTGCCGCCGCCGGTCGGCATGATGGTCAGCGAGTCGCCGCCGGACAGGACGTTGCTAACGGCCTGGTCCTGACCGGGACGGAAGTCGGCGTACCCCCAGTACCGGTGCAGCACCTCGCGGGCGCGCTCCAGCGTCGGGTCGTCGGTCGTGGTCTCGGTCTCTATGGATTCCAGGTCCATCAACGGTCGCGGCGGTGCTCTGGGGATGCGTGGTTCCGGCGGGTGCCAGTACACGGGAGGGGGCGGTTGGGTCCGCGGGTGGGGCGTACAGAATAGGACAATACGGCGTGGAGTTCAAGTCGGCGTAAAAGCGACGGGGGCGCCGGCCGGCGCCCCCGAATGCCACCACCACCCGGATCCGGCGCGAGGCGCCGCTCAGCGCCGCGCCCTGGCCCGTGCGAAGTTCATCACGTCCAGCGCGTAGCTTTCCCGCTCGGGGAGAGCGCGGTCGCCGCGCAGGTCGAGCCCGCGGTTCAGCTCGCGCCGCACCCGATTCTCCACCCGCAGCGCGCACGAAGCGGCCTCGCCGTCGGATGGGGGCGCCTCGCCACGGGCCAGGGCGCGGGCGCTGCGTCCCCGCTGCGCCGGGGTGGGGTCGTCGCAGAAGTCAGCCACCCGGCGCGTCCCCGCCACGCTCCCCACGTGGGCGACGAACTCGTGTGCCAGGATCGCCAGCAGGTCCTGCTCGATCCGCGCGTCGGCGTCGCGCCCTCCCCCGCGCCGGTTCCACGCCTCCACGCTGTCCACCTCCACCGCCACCCAGGCGCGCTCCACCGCCGTGCCCGCGCGGAGCATCACCCAGGCGATCGGCGGCTCCCCCGACCGGTCGCGCGGGCCAGGCGCCGACAGGAGCGCCCGCCGCTCGTCCCCCGCCGGCCCACCCGCGGAGTCGGGGAGCGCGGCGAGTTGCGCCGGAGAGCCGATCGTCACAGGGAGGCCGCTGGCGGCGAGCCGGTCCAGCACCCCGGCCGCGGTGGGCGACCCCGCAGCCAGCCGTTCCAGCGCCGCCGCCAGGCGCGGGTCGGTGACGCGCAGTTCCGGTGCGGCGGGGCGCGGCGCGGCGGACGGCTGCTGCGCGCGCACGGCACCCGGCCCGCCGGTGCCGGCGAGCAGCGCGCAAAGGAACGGGAGGACGAGGGGCGGGAGCCGGCGCATGCGTGCCTCGGGGACGGAACGGTTCCGCGGGTGACAGGTACGTCACCGCATCGTGACCCTTTCGTTACAACATGCATGCCGGAGCCGCGTCTGCCAAGCTCCTCGTGCTCCGCCGTGCTGCCGCGGCTTTACCGGACCGGTGCAGCGCGGATGCCCGCGTGTCACGCACGGGGGCGATCGTGGATGCGCGGCTCCCCGGCCGGGGAGCCGCGCACCTTACGATCTATGAGGAGAAAGCAATATGGATCTCCAGGCCGGTCGGTTCGTGGACCTGCACAACCACGTCGTCCCGGGGGTGGACGGCGGATCTCCCTCCCTGGTGGAGACGATCCGGTCGCTGCGGGCCTTCAGGAGCGAGGGAGTGGGCGTGGTCGCGGTGACCCCGCACCTGGACCCGGCGCGCCACGCGGGGACCTGGGCGCTGCGGCGGAGGCTGGACGAACTCCAGGCTTCGTACGAGATGGTCTGCGACGCCGCGGCGGGGCGGCTCCACATGCCGGCGCTGACTTTCAGCCAGGAGGTCCACGCCAGGGACGCGGACGCCGTGCGCCGGGTGGTGGAGGACCCGCGGGTGGGGGTGGGCGGCGGACGCTTCGTGCTGGTGGAGTTCGACGCGGAGCTGGCGGGGGAGCCGCTGAAGACGATCCGGACCGTCCGGGCGGCGGGGCGCGAGATCCTGGTCGCCCACCCGGAGCGCTACCACTTTCCCTGGAGCCCGGACCCGCTGGACACCCTGCGCCGCTGGGTGGACGCGGGAGCCTGGCTGCAGGTGAGCCTGGGGAGCCTGACGGACGGCGGAGGCCCGTACGGCGAAGGGGCGGAGCGGCTCGCGTGGAGCCTGCTGGGGGAGGGGATGGTGCACGCGCTCGCGTCCGACCACCTGGGCGGCGCGCGCCCGCAGATCCTGCACCGCGCGGTGGCGCGCAGGCTCGCGGCCCACGGAGGAGGGGCGCAGGCGCTGCAGCTCCTGGCGGGGAACCCGCGCCGCATCGTCGGGGACCGGCTCCCCGAGCCGGTCCCCCCGCTGCGCGCGGCCGTGCCGGCGTAGCGCCCCGGCGCGGTGGGCTTCAGCGCTGCTTGATCGAAATGCTTTCCAGCAGGTCGCACACCTCCTGGCAGGCGTCCACCGCGCACTGCACCCCGTCGCAGATCCCCTTCTGCCGCAGGACCTCCACGGGGTCGGGCTCGCCCGCCAGGATGTCGACGATCGCCCGAGCGTACAGCCGCTCCACCTCTTCCTGGAGCGCCCCGGCCTCGCGGAGGCGCTCCGGCACCCCCCGCGGGTTGCCCAGGCTCGCGGTGGCGCGGGCGAGCACCTCGGTGATCCGGACCAGGACGTCCGCCATCGCCCGGGTCGAGCGGTCCACCTCGGTCAGGTGGAAGGCCGCGACCGACTCCGCCGCCGCTTCGATCAGGTCCGACACCACGTCGAGCTGCTGGACGAGCCCGTGGATGTCCTCGCGGCCCAGCGGGGTGACGAAGGTGTCCTCGAGCCGGGCAACGATCCGGGCGGCGAGCGCGTCGGTGGCATCCTCCGCCCGGCGCACCGCGGGGACCAGCTCCGCGCCGCGGGTGGGATCGTTGAGCACGTCCGCGAGCAGCGACGCGGCGGCGGGGAGGGAGGCGGCGAGCTCCTGGAGCATCGCGTAGTAGTGCTCGTCCACCGGGATCAGCCGTAACATGGCAGCGACCTCGTCTCTGGGTGTCGGGGAACCGCACCCTGATAATGCACCCTCACGTCCCGCTTCCATGTAACGCGGGGTCGCGACTGTGTAACGCCGTCGCGCGGCCCGCCCCGGCCCGGCGGCGAAAATGTTGTTGTACGGCCCGATCCCCACACGTAACTTTCCCTCCGGTGAGGCGCGCCGGCGGCCCTTTTCCGGCGCGCCGTCCGCCCGGCGATCCCCGTCGAGCGCGAAAGTCCGCACTCCCGTTCCCGGAGGTAGAGATGACCGAAGCCACTCATGCACGGTTCATCCAGGACATCCACCTGGCCTTCCTGGACGGCGATCCCGTCGCCGTCGCGAAGCAGGCGGAGGCGGAGAACGTGCGGCGCCTGCAGGAGCAGTACTCGGCCCTCGTCCGCGGCGAGTTCGGGGGACCGCTCGCCGAGCTGATGGACGAGGAGGTGGAGATGGAGATCGTCGGCGCGCCCGGGGCGCCTTTCACGGGGACCTGGCGCGGGAGGGAGGAGGTGCTGGAAGCGGTGCGGCGGAACTTCGCCATGATCGAGGACCAGGACCCGGAGATCCAGGCGGTGGTCGCACAGGGCGACACCGTGGTGGTGTTCGCCCGGGAACGCGGGCACATCCGCCCCGGGCACCGCCCCTACGAAATGCACTGGATGTCGATCTTCAACTTCCGCGACGGGAAGGTGGTGCGGATCCGCGAGATGGTGGACACGGCCGCGCTCCTCCAGGCGATGCAGCCGGTCCCGGACGACGCCCCCGTGGTGCCGTGAGGGTGCGGGGCGGGGCTCCGGCCCCGGCCTCTACCCCGCCCCGCCCCCGACGAGCGCGTGGAGCTTGAGCATCGTCGCCCAGTTGCGGCTGGTCACCCCGTCGCGGAGCGCCCGGCCGACCGCTTCGGAGAGCCGGCTTTCCAGGATCCCCCCGGCGCACCAGAGGTAGGCCACCCTCTCGCCCAGCGCCAGCGCGTCGGCGCCCCAGTCCCGTTCCGTCAGCGGCTCCAGCAGCCGGCGGTCCGCCGGGTCGGCCAGGACGGCGACGAGATAGCGCGACGGGTCGGTGGCGATCTCGCGGAGGGGGTTATCGGCGACCAGGGCGGCGACCTCCTCGCCGGTGAGCACCACCACCCGCGCGGGAACCCCGAGCCGCGTCGCCAGCCCCTCCTCGATGCGCGCCGCGGCCCCGCCCGGCGCGTCCTGGGTGGTGAACACCGCGTTGCCGCTGTTCAGCAGCGTCTTCACGTCGCCATAGCCGAAGTCCGCGAGCATCGCGCGGAGGTCCGCCATCGCCACCCGCTTCGCCTTCCCCACGTTGATCCCGCGGATCAGCGCCACCTGCCAGCCGTTCATCGGATCTCCTCCGGAGTCGGTCGTACGTACCGGTCGCTCGAAGCGAACGGGACAAGATAAGTCCACGAAGTGGCGGCGGATAATCCCCGGCCGGCTTCCCGCGCGAATCGCTCTCCGGTTAGATTCCCGAGGAAGAGCGCCGCGCCGCGGCACATCCGTCCCCGCAGGAAGCAACCGAACTTGGCCGCACACGCCGCCCCGCAGCACGCGGACGACCACCACGACGACATCATCTATCCCGCGACGATCCCCTTCGTCCTCCTCCACCTGGCGTGCTTCGGCATCCTGTGGACGGGCGTGAGCCGGGCGTCGCTCCTCCTCTGCGCCGCGCTGTACCTGGTGCGGATGTTCGGGGTGACGGCGGGGTACCACCGCTACTTCTCGCACCGCTCGTACAGGACGAGCCGGGTGGGGCAGTTCCTCCTGGCCTTCCTCTGCCAGACCTCGGCGCAGCAGGGGATCCTCTGGTGGGCGTCCAAGCACCGCGACCACCACAAGCACGCGGACACCCCCGAGGACGTCCACTCGCCCCGGCACTTCGGGTTCCTGTTCGCCCACGTAGGGTGGATCTTCTCCGTGAAGCGCGGCGCGGCGGACTACTCCAACATCTCCGACCTGACCCGCTTCCCCGAGCTGGTCTGGCTGGACCGGCTCAAATACGTCCCCCCGACGCTGCTGGGGGTGGCGTGCTGGCTGGCGCTGGGGTGGCAGGGGCTGTTCGTGGGATTCTTTTTGAGCACGGTGATCCTGTACCACTGCACCTTCGCCATCAACTCGCTGGCGCACGTGGTCGGGAAGCAGCGCTACCTGACCGGCGACGACTCGCGCAACAACTGGTGGCTGGCGCTGGTCACGCTGGGCGAGGGGTGGCACAACAACCACCACTACTACATGAGCTCCACCCGGCAGGGGTTCCGCTGGTGGGAGGTCGACCCGACCTACTACGCGCTGGTGGCGCTCTCGTGGGCGGGGATCGTGTGGGAGCTGCGCGCCCCCCCGGCGCATGTGGTGAGCGGGGAGCGCCGCGCCGGGCGCGCGGTGATCGAGAAGGTCGCCCGCCAGCTCGCCGACACCGTCCCGGTGGACGCCATCTGCGAGCAGCTCCGTGAGGCGTGGGCGCACCGCCCCGACGTCGAGGAGCTGCGCGCGAAGCTGCTGTCGGCCCGCACCCAGGCGGAGGCCGCGTGGGCGGAGCTGCAGCTCCCGCACCTCCCCTCGGTGGACGAGCTGCGGGAGCGGGCGCAGGAGATGTTCACGGCCACGCCGTCGCTGGACGAGATCGCGGAGCGCTCCCGGCAGCTGGTGCTGCAGGCGGTCAGCGTGCGCCTGTTCGGGGACGCGGACCCGCACGCCTCGCCGGCCTGAGCAGCCCGACGGCTCCGAGTGAAAAGCCCCTGGAGCCGGGACCGGCTCCAGGGGCTCTTTGTTTCGAGGGCGGGAGGGGATCTACGCCTCCAGCCGGGTAACCACCGTGTCCGGGACCACCGGCGGAAGGAGCGGGCGGCCGGAGCGGATCTCCCGCGCCGCCGCCAGCGCCGCCTCCATCCCCCACCGCGCCCCGCGCGACTGCTGCACCCCTCGCACCTGGCGGGCGAGCTGCGCGTAGGCGACGTCCTCCTCGGTCAGTCGGTCGGACGACATCCCCCCGCAGCGCGCCGCCACCGCCATCACCGTGTGCCAGCTGCAGGTGTGCCCGAACCCCAGCGCGTGCAGCATCTCGTGGCTCACCAGCCCGGTCCCCTCCGGTCCGGTCAGGAGCGAGCCGGACTTCACCCGTACCTCGCCGTAGGTGACCGTCCCTCCTTCCGTCCCGGTGACGCCCAGCCCCGCCATGTGCATGGCCGGGTCGATCTGCACGAAGATCACGTCGTTGGAGGTGACGTCGTTCACCGGGAGGGCGTCGGCGAAGCGGGCGGGGCGGAACAGGTCGGCGCCGAGGTCCGCCTCCATCTCGTCCACCGCGCGCCAGAAGGCCGTCGAGTCCCGCGCGCTGATGGAGGCCCCGGAGAACTCCCGGTCGAACACCACCCGCAGTGGGAACACCTCCTCCGGCCAGGTGCGAACCTGCCCCCGGCTCGGCCCGTCGGCCAGGTTGCGGTAGAAGCCGGTGCATTCGTCACACACCGGGCGGAAGGCGCGGTCCAGGTCGATGCGGACCGTCCGCCCCGCGAACCTCCCCGTGGGGATGGTCCACTCGCGCGGGACCAGCACCACCCCCTGCTCCGCCGCGAGCTGCTCGTCGAAGAGGCGGACCAGCGCCGGGTAGTAGCGGATGGCGGCCGAGTCCGCCGCGTTGGTGAACAGCTCCAGCGAGTCGCCGCGGAGGCGCTCCGGAAGGGCGACGGTAAAGCGCCCGGTGGAATCCACCGTGGCCGAGTCGCTGAACGAGGCGCCGCGGACGTACACCCGCATCCCGGCCACGGAGCCCCCGTCCGCGGGGAGGATCCGCCCGACCAGCGGGGGCGACGCGGCGGACCCGGACCGCGCCAGGAGGAGAGCGGCGGCCACGAGGAGAGCGAGGCTCGCCAGGAGCCGTTTCGACAGGGAACTCGACACTTTGCTTCGACTTCGGGGGAGACGATCCGCACCCGGAGCGGATCTCTTTACCTTGTACACACTTACGCTGGATTGGTTTGCCGGCCCGGCGGGTCGTCCTTCCCCCTGCCACGCCCCGGTTGGCGGGGACGCGCGCGGCGCCGTAACTTGGAGGGCGGGTTCCGCTCGATACCGTCCAGACTCCGCCTCCGCGCCCATGAACAAAGCATCCCTGTCCCGGCTCCTGGCCGCGGCGCTCGCCGCCGCCGTGCTCGCCCCCGCCGCCGCGCACGCGCAGGACCGGGTGGTCACCCCCACGCGCCTGTACGCCGCCTACCGCGACCGGGCCGACTCCCTGATCGACGCCGCGCTCGCGGACAGCTCCGCCTACCAGCGTCTGGGCACGCTGGTGGACCGCTTCGGCCACCGTCTCAGCGGCTCGCGCAGTCTGGAGGACGCGATCGACTGGATCGCCGCCGAGATGAGGCGCGACGGGCTGGAAAACGTCCACACCGAGCCGGTGATGGTCCCGCACTGGGTCCGCGGCGAGGAGTCGGCGGAGCTGGTGAGCCCGCGCCGCGCCCCCATCGCCATGCTGGGGCTTGGCGGGAGCGTCGCCACCCCGGCCGGGGGGATCACCGCCCCGGTGCTGGTGGTGGGGAGCTACGAGGAGCTGGAGCGCCGCGCCGCCGAGGCCCGCGGCAGGATCGTGCTCTTCGACGTCCCCTTCACCGAGTACCGGGAGACGGTGCGCTACCGGGGCGGCGGCGCGGTGGCCGCCGCGAAGGTGGGGGCGGTGGCCGCCCTGCTCCGCTCCGTCTCGTCCGGCTCCATGCGCAACCCGCACACCGGGAGCACCCGCTACGACACCACGGTGGCGCGCATCCCCTTCGCCGCCGTCTCGGTGGAGGACGCGATGATGCTGCACCGGATGCAGGACCGCGGCGACCGCCCCACGGTGAAGCTGGTGATGAACGCGCAGACCCTCCCCGACGCCCCCTCGCGCAACGTGGTGGCGGAATTGCGCGGGAGCGAGCGCCCGAACGAGGTGGTGGTGCTCGGCGGGCACATCGACTCGTGGGACGTGGGCCAGGGCGCCATGGACGACGCGGGCGGGAGCGTGGCCGCCTGGCAGGCGGTGCTCCTGATGAAGAAGCTGGGGCTCCGCCCGCGCCGCACCGTCCGCGTGGTGCTCTGGACCAACGAGGAGAACGGGACGCGCGGGGGGCTCGCCTACCGCGACCAGCACCGCGCCGAAGTCCCGAACCACGTGCTGGCCATCGAGTCGGACAACGGCGTGTTCAAGCCCAGCGGCTTCGCCTTCAGCGGCCCCGACTCCGCGCTGTTCATGGTGCGGCAGATCGCCGCGCTCACGGACCGGATCGGCTCGGGCACCGTCACCACCCCGGGCGGCGAGGCCGACATCGGGCCGATCATGGCGCTCGGCGTCCCCGGGATGGGGCTGAGCGTGGACGGGACCCGCTACTTCTGGTATCACCACAGCCAGGCCGACATGCTCGACAAGCTGGACCCGCACGAGATGGCGCTCTGCGTCGCCACCATGGCGGTGATGGCGTACGTCGCCGCGGACATGCCGGAGCGCATCCCCATGGGGACGCCGCAGGCCGCCGCCCGCTGAGCGGCACCACCCCGGGAAGAAGAGAGCCGGTCCCGCACCCGCGGGGCCGGCTCTCTCGCATTCCGGGACCCTCTTCAAGTCTCCCCGGCTTCCGGCCGATACCCCTCCCTGGTGCAGTGAGCCGCGCCCAACATCCTCCCTTCGGAGGTGCGGCCCCGCTTCGTCCATGACCTTCCCTTCAGATCGTCCAGAGAAACAACATGAGCCTTGGATCCTTCCGGGCGCGCACGCTGCAGACGCGCCTCCTCCTCCCCATCTGCGGCGTCACCGCCGTCGCGCTCCTGGCCCTGGTGGCGCTGGTCTCCGACCGCGCCTCCCGGCTGGCCGAGCAGGAAGCCACTCAGACCGCGGTCGAGATGGCGTACCGCTACTCCAACCAGGTGGCGCGGGACATCGAGCCGGCCATGAGCTCGGCGCAGACCATCGCGCAGACTTTCCAGGCGGCGAAGCGGGCGGGAACGCTCGACCGGGCGACCGGGAACAACGTGCTCAGGGAGGTGCTGGACGGGCATCCGGAGGTCCTGGGGGTCTGGTCCGGGTGGGAGCCGAACGCCTTCGACGGGAACGACGCGGCGTTCGCCGGGCAGCCCGGGTACGACGCCACGGGCCGCTTCGTCCCGTACTGGAACCGGGGGACCGGCTCCATCGCCAGTGACGTGCTCACCGACTACGACAAGCCCGGCGCCGGCGACTACTACCTGATCGCCCGCCAGACGCAGAAGGCAACCATCCTGGAGCCGTACGTCTACGAGGTCGGCGGACAGAAGGTGCTGATGACCAGTGTGGCGGCGCCCATCTTCGTCGGCGGGAAGTTCGTCGGCGTGGCGGGGGCCGACCTCGCCCTGAAGGAGATCCAGGCGAAGATGTCCAAGATCCGCCCGTACGAGACCGGGTACGTCACGCTGGTCTCCGCCTCCGGGAAGTTCGTGGCGCACCCCGACACCGCCCGGCTGGGCAAGGACATCGGGAGCTCGGAGGTGGCGGTGGCCGCCAAGGCGGCGGTCCACGACGGGAAGGAGTACCTGGGCCACGACCGGTCGGAGGCCGCCGAGGGAGAGATGATCCGCGTCTTCGTCCCCCTGAACATCGGGGCCACCGCGACGCCGTGGTCGCTCGCCGTCAACCTCCCCACCGAAAAGGTGCTGGCGCAGGCGCGGGAGCTGCGGAACTTCACCATCCTGATGGGCGTGCTGACCCTGCTGACGCTGGCCGGCGTGGTGGTGGTCCTGGTGCGCAGGGTGACCGGCCCGCTGGTGCGGATCGCCGGGGTGGCCCGCCGGATCGCCCTGGGTGACGTGAGCGGCGACGTGGAGCACCGCTCCGAGGACGAGATCGGGCAGGTGGCCGGGGCGCTGCGCGACATCGTGGAGTACAACCGGACCATCGCCGGTGCGGCGCAGGCGCTGAGCCGCGGCGACCTGTCGGTGGAGGTGACGCCCAAGTCGGCGGAGGACGTCCTGTCCGAGAACTTCCGCCAGGCGCTCGCCACCCTGCGCGACCTCCTCGCCCAGACCCGCGGACTGACCGAGGCGGCGGTGGAGGGACGGCTCGCGGCCCGCGGCGACGCCCGGCGCTTCCAGGGGGCGTACGGCGAGCTGGTCGGCGGGATCAACGCCACCCTCGACGCGGTGGTGGAGCCGGTGCAGGAGGCCAACGCCGTGCTCCAGCGCCTGGCCGATGGCGACTTCACCCGCCGGGTGGAGGGCGACTACCGCGGCGACCACGCCTCCACCAAGGAGAGCCTGAACCGCACCATCGACACCCTGTGCGCCGCGCTGGCGAAGATCCGCGACGCCTCCACCTCGGTGGCGTCCTCCTCCACCCAGCTGCAGGGGACCAGCCACAGCATGGCGGGCGCGGCGGAAGAGACCAGCCGCCAGGCCCAGGCGGTGAGCGCGGCCAGCGAGCAGGCCGGCGTCAACGTGCAGACCGTGGCCGCCGCCGCCGAGCAGATGTCCGGCTCCATCCGCGAGATCTCGCGCCAGCTCCAGGAGGCGCTCCGCGTCGCCCAGGAAGCGACGGCCCGGGCCGAGGGGACGGTGCGGATGATGGACGAGCTGGGGACGAGCAGCGAGGAGATCGGCGAGGTGGTCAGGGTGATCACCAGCATCGCCCAGCAGACCAACCTGCTCGCGCTGAACGCCACGATCGAGGCCGCTCGCGCCGGAGAGGCCGGCAAGGGCTTCGCGGTGGTCGCCAACGAGGTCAAGCAGCTCGCCAGCCAGACGGCCAAGGCCACGGACGAGATCGCGGCGAAGATCAAGGGCGTGCAGGACAACACCGGGACCGCGGTGGTGGGGATCCGCGAGATCAGCCAGATCATCGAGCAGATCAACA
>JAFAYN010000046.1 GCA_019240375.1 Gemmatimonadota bacterium | reverse complement strand
CTCCCGGTGTTCGCGCGCGACGTGCTGCACGTGGGGGCGCCCGGGCTGGGGTGGCTCCTGTCGGCCAGCGGGGCCGGCGCGCTGGCGGGGGGGATCACCCTGTCGGCGCTGGCGGGGCGGATCCGCCGGGGGAAGCTCCTCCTGGGGGCCTCCCTCGGCTTCACCCTGCTGATCGCGGCCTTCGCCTCGTCCCGCTCCTTCGCCCTGTCGCTGGCGCTGCTGGCGGCTGCGGGGTTCGCGATGATCCTCAACAACGGGCTGGTCAACACCCTGCTGCAGTCGCTGGTCCCCAACGAGCTGCGGGGGAGGGTGATGTCGGTGTACGTGTTCATGTACCTGGGGATGACCCCGCTGGGATCGCTCCAGGCCGGCGCGCTGGCCCGATGGCTGGGCGCGCCGGCCGCGGTGGCGATCGGCGCGGCCGTCCTGGTGGTGATCATCCTGGTCACCTGGTCCCGGATCCCCGAGCTGCGGGAGGTGAGATGAAGGGCATGTGGGCGGTGCGGGGCTTCCTCGCGGGGGCGGTGCTCGCGGTCCCGGCGGGGGCGCAGCAGGAGGGGCCGGTGGAGCTGCGCGTCACCGAGCACCCGGGGAAGCTGGTGACCGTGTGCCTGGAGAGCGCGCCCCGGGTGGAGGGATCGAAGCGGGCGGTCGTCTCGTTCGGGGACGAGGCGGTGAAGCTGACCACGGGGCGCGACAACCACGGCCCGCACTGCGCCTCGTCCGAGGCGGGGGACGCGCGGTTCCACGTCCGGCTGGAGCAGACGCGCTACCTGATCGCCAGCACCGTGGTGATGGACCGGGACTTCACCCGGGCCGAGTACGAGGGGAAGACGCTGACCTTCTTCTGGACCCGGGACTGACCGGATGCCCCGCACCCCGCCCGGAAAGCCGTCCGCCCTGCGCACCCGCCTGCTGGAGTGGTACGACGCCCACCGCCGCGACCTCCCCTGGCGCACCGCCGCCGGCGCCGAGCCCGACCCGTACCGGGTGTGGCTCTCGGAGGTGATGCTCCAGCAGACGCGGGTGGAAACGGTGAAGCCGTACTTCGAGCGCTGGCTGACGCGCTTCCCCGACCTCCGCTCGCTGGCCGAGGCGCCGCTGGACGAGGTGCTGAAGCGGTGGGAGGGGCTGGGGTACTACTCCCGCGCCCGCAACTTCCACCGGGCGGTGCGCGAGGTGGCGGAGCGCTTCGGCGGGGCGGTCCCGGGCGACCCGGCGGAGTTCCGCGCCCTCCCGGGGGTGGGGCGCTACACGGCCGGGGCGGTGATGTCCATCGCCTTCGGGCGGGCGGAGCCGCTGGTGGACGGCAACGTGCGCCGGGTGTTCGCGCGCTGGACCGACGACCCCGCCCCCGCCGACGCCGAGCTGTGGAGCCTGGCCGAAGCGCTGGTCCCCGGAGAGCGCCCCGGCGACCTGAACCAGGCGGTGATGGAGCTGGGCGCCACGGTGTGCGTCCCCCGCAATCCGCGCTGCGAGGCGTGCCCGGTACGGGAGTTCTGCGCGGCGTACCAAGAGGGGACGCAGAACCAGCGTCCCGCGCCGAAGCAGGCGAAGCCGACGCCGCACGAGGACACCGCCACCGCGGTGGTGGAGCACGAGGGGCGCCTCCTGCTGGTGCGGCGCCCGGTGGACGCCCGGCTGGGAGGGCTGTGGGCCTTTCCCGCCGCGGTGCGGAAGCGCGGCGAGGGCGTGGCCGCCGCGGCGGAGCGCGCGGTGCGGGAGGGGCTCGGGATGGAGGTGCGGGCGGGGGAGGAGGTGGGGCGGGTGGAGCACGGCTTCACGCACGTGCGGGTCACCTACCACGCCGTCCGTTGCGCGCCCGTGGCCGGGGAGCCGCGGGCCATCGGCTACGACGCCTGGGCCTGGGCGACGGCGGAGGAGATGGAGGGGTACGCCCTCCCCGTCGCCCAGAAGAAGATCGCCGCGCTGGCCACCGAGCCGACGCTGTTCCGGTAGCCGGCACGGCGGCCGGGCCGCTCACTCGTACACGAACTCGATCTCGCGGCGGACGTCGGGGTGCAGCGAGCGCTCCACCGGGCAGGTGCGGGCGATGTGCTCCAGCCGGGTGCGCTGCTCGGCGGTGAGCCCGCGGGGCATGCGGAGCTTCACCGGGACGGAGTCCACCCGGCGCGGGTCGGCGCGCATGTTCTTTTCCAGGACGAAGCCGGCGCCCTCGAAGGGGATCCCCTCCCGTTGCGCGACGATGGCCATGGTGGTGACCATGCACGCCCCCAGCGAGGCCGCGAGCAGGTCGGTGGGGGAAAAGGAGCTCCCGTCCCCCATGTTGTCCTTCGGCGCGGCCGTGGCGATCTCCGTGCCGGAGGGCCCGTGGCGCAGCGTCATCTTGAGGCCGCCGGTGTACTCGCCGCTCATCTCTACCGCCATCTTGCTCCTCCCCGTGTGGTGAGCTGGTCCGGGCGCCCGCCCGGGTGGGTCGCCGTCTCCAATCTACTCTCCCGCGGAAGGGACACGAAACTGTCCCCCACGTGGGTCAGCGAAACCGGGGCGTCCCCGGCGCCGTATTCGCCATGTCGGTGCCGGCCAACCGGATATACGAAAGCGCCGGGACGGCCCGCCGGTTGCCCCCATATGCCGGCGCCGGATGCGGTACACAACTCACGATCAGCACGCTCGAGGTTTCCCATGCGATACCCCATTGCCGCCCTCGGCCTGGGCCTGTTCCTGGCCTCCACCACCTCCCTCGCGGCGCAGGGCCGCCGCTGGCACCCCGAAGACGACGGCGCGCCCTACCGCCGCGCCAGCGGCGTGTACGTGGGCGGCGACTTCACCTACGCCCGCCCGCAGGGAAGCTTCCAAGACAACGTCAAGGAGGCGTTCGGCGGGAGCGCCCACGTGGTCTTCCAGCCCGGCGCCCGCGGGCCGGTGGGGCTGCGCCTGGACGCGGGGATCGTCAACTACGGGAACGAGCGGCAGCGCGTGATGCTGAGCCCCACGATAGGGGGGCGCATCACGACCGAGCTGAACACCAGCAACAACATCGCCTTCTTCGGGGTGGGGCCGCAGATCGGGATCCCGGAGGGGCGCTTCCAGCCGTACGTGAACCCGTTCATCGGGGTGGCGTACCTGTTCACCCAGTCGTCGCTGAGCGGGGAGTACGACGACTACGCGTTCTCCACCACCAACTTCGACGACGCGACGCTCTCCTACGGCGCCCGCGCCGGGGTGTACGTCCCCATCAGCCGGGGCTCGGTGCCGGTGTCGCTGGACCTGGGCGCCACCTACATGAACAACGGCGAGGCGGAGTACCTGCTCAAGGGCGACATCCGCGACAACCCGGACGGCAGCATCACCCTCTTCCCGTCGCGCAGCGACACGGACCTGCTGAGCTTCCACGTGGGTGTGTCGGTGGGGATTCCGAGGGGTCACGGGCACCGGGACGACCGGGGCCACGGGAGGCGCGGGCGGAGGCATTGAGGCCCTCTCCCCGTCGCTTCGCGCCACCCTTCTCCCACAAGGGGCGAGGGGAACTACACGGCAACGACACGACGAAACTCTCTGACGGAAAGAACTCGTAGTGCTCCCCTCCACCCCCGTGGGGGAGGGGTCGGGGGAGGGGGGCTGGTCGGGCTCGCGCGAATGCCGGCTCAGCGCGCCCCCATCCGGCTCGCTTGGGCTCGCACAGCAGCCCCCTTGATCCCCCAATGCTGGGGGAAGGCGGTACGGCAGATCAAAGTGAAGGGTCGGCATCCACGTGGACGCCGACCCTTTGTCGTTGCCGTTCCCTGCCGTTCCCACATGCTGTTGCGAGGGAGACGCGCCCGGCGGTTTGGGCGTGGCTCCCGTAGCGGACGGGGAGACTGCCCGCAGTTTGGGCAGGCTCCCCGGCCCCGCGGAAGAGACCGCGCTGTTTGCGGGC
>JAFAYN010000621.1 GCA_019240375.1 Gemmatimonadota bacterium | reverse complement strand
CTCGCCCGGCCTCGTAGTACGTGACCCGGTTCGCGTTCAGCTGGCTCTCCAGCTCATTCAGCGCGGAGACGTTGGGGAGGTCCCGCTTGTTGTACTGTATCACGAACGGGAGCTCACGCAGGTCCAGCCCGTACTCCGCCAGGTTCTCGTACAGGTTGTGCATCGACTCGATGTTGGCGTCGAGCCGCTCCACCTGGCTGTCCGCCACGAACACCACCCCGTCGACCCCTTTGAGGATCAGCTTGCGCGAGGCGTTGTAGTACACCTGCCCCGGCACCGTGTACAGGTGGAAGCGCGTCTTGAAGCCGCGGATCGACCCCAGGTCCACCGGGAGGAAGTCGAAGAAGAGCGTCCGCTCCGTTTCCGTGGCCAGCGAGATCAGCTTGCCGCGGGTGTTCGGGGCGACCTTCTCGAAGATGTACTCCAGGTTCGTCGTCTTCCCGCACAACCCGGGACCGTAGTACACGATCTTGCAGTTGATCTCGCGGGAAGCGTAGTTGATCATCGACATGGCCGTGACTCCTTCAGAGATCGCCGAAGAGGCGGTCGATCTCGTCTTCGGCTTCGTCGACGAACGCCGTTTCGAGATGTGGACGGGACTGGCTGGCGGCGTGGCGGTCGAACATCTCCCGGAAGATGTCGCTCAGCTCGCGCACCACGCTCTTGACCTTGACGCGCACCATCCCCAGGGTGGTCCGGTTGTCGAACAGGACCACCAGGATCACCCGCTTCGCCACGTCGGCCAGGTACATCGACTCCCTCTCCCCCTGGTGGAAGAGGGAGGAAAACTCGTTTTCCCCGATCATCGAGGCGAGCTGGTCGTTGGCCGAGAAGTCCGCGGCGGCCAGCGAGGCGAAGGCGACGGAGTCGAACTCCGGCTGCTCGCCCACCGTGGCGACCAGCTGCCCCGTACGGTCCACCAGCAGGGCGCAGCGCGCGCTGGAATCGTACAGAAACGCCTGGAGGAGCCGTTCGATGCGGACGAAGTCACGCTCCTCGAACGACCAGCTTGCGGCACCACCCGCCATCAGACGGCCTCCGTGGGAAGGTTGCGGGCGGCGAGGACGCTCTCCATCCGGGCCAGCACCGCCGTGGCGCGCCTGCGCAGAAGGGGGCGCGCCTCCCAGGCGAGGAAGTCGCGGAGAAGGAGGACGGTGTCCACGGAGGCGGGGCGTCCCCCCAGGTAGCCGAGGGCCGCCAGCCGCCGGAGCGGGTGCGGGCTGAACAGGTCCCGCTGGTGACGGCTGAGCTGGTCGCGGACCAGGAGCGCCCCCAGGGCCGCCGCCGCGGCGACCGCCAGGACCGTGAAACCGGTGGTGCGAAGGATTTGCCTCGTTTCCATAGGCCCGGTGGAGAGCTTCCAGAAAGACTAGACCGTCCAGATCCTCAAACTAACGAATGGCCGGGCCCGGGGAAATGCCGCCCCCCGCCCGGCCTCGCTACATCTCGCGGCGCGCGTTCAGCGCCTCGGCGATGGTGACCCCGTCCGCGTACTCCAGGTCCCCGCCGATGGGGAGCCCTCGCGCGATCCGGGTCACCCGCATCCCCAGCGGGGCGAGCAGCTTGTGCAGGTACATGGCGGTGGCCTCCCCCTCCACGCTGGGGTTGGTGGCCAGCACCACCTCGCGCACCCCCGAGCCGGCGCCCAGCCGCCCCAGGAGCGCGTTGATGTTCAGTTCCGCCGGGCCGACGCCGTCCAGCGGCGACAGGTGGCCGCCCAGGACGTGGTACACGCCCCGGTACTCGCCCGTCCGCTCGATGGCCGAGATGTCCGACGCCTCCTCCACCACGCACACGGTGGAGGTGTCGCGGCGCGGGCTCTCGCAGATGGCGCAGGGATCCTGCTCGGAAAGGTTGCCGCAGCGCGAGCAGGGCTTCACCCTTTCGCGGACGGCGAGGATAGCGCGGGCGAGCCGCTGCGCTTCCTCGGGGGGAGCTTTCAGGAGATGGAAGGCGAGCCTCGTGGCCGTCTTGCGCCCCACGCCGGGGAGACGGGCGAGCTCGCCCGCCAGATCGTCAATGACCGACAATCGCCGACTCCGGACCGATCAGAGCTCGGGGAACTGGAAGGGGAGCGGGAAGCCGCCCGACAGCTTCTTCATCTCGTCCTCGTACAGCTGCTGGGCGCGCGTCTGCGCCTCCGACACCGCGGCGAGGACCAGGTCCTCCAGCATCTCCACGTCGCCCCCCGCCACCACCGACGGGTCGATCTTGATCCCGCGGAGCTTGCCGCGCCCGTCCGCGGTCGCGGTCACCATCCCGCCGCCGCTGGAGGAGGACACGGTCTTCTGCCCCAGGTCGCTCTGGAGCTGGGCGAGACGGGCCTGCACCTGCTGCCCCATCTCCAGGATCTGCTGGAAGTTGTTCGGCGGAAAGTTGTTCGTCATGGTGCCGTACGGCCGAAAGCGCGAAAATGTCACAAGATACGGAAGGGAGCACGGTCCGCAAGTGACGGGCCGCGTGCCCGCCGCCCGCCGTGTGCGCCCTAGTCCACCAGCTCCAGGTCCAGCTCCTGCACCGCCACCGCCAGGAGCGGCTCCTCGGCCGTGAGGCGGCGCAGGCGGTCCTGCCGCGCGCTCTCGGCAGTGATCCGCTGCGGCCCCGCCGCCTCCCCGCCGCCCGCGCCCTCCGCCAGGGCCAGCGCCACCGGGCGCCCCACGCGGCGGCCCAGCGCCTCCTCCAGCGGCCGGCGCGCGGCGGGCTGCGCCAGGCGGTCCAGCACCGGGGAGCCGGGGGGGAGCTCCACCCGCACCTCGCCGGCGGAGGCCAGCGAGAGGAGCGCCGCGCGTAGGAGGAAGGACATCCCCGGCGGGACCCCGTCGCCCTCCTCCAGCACCGCTTTCCAGGCGCGCCGCACCTTCACGATGTCCAGCGGACCGCTCGCCGCTTCCAGCGGGACCGGGCGCGGCGCGGGGGCGGTCTCCGCCTGGGTCGGGGGCGCGGCGGGCGGCGGAACCGGCTCGGGCTCGGGCGCAGGCTGCACCGGAGCGGGGGCGCGGGTCGCGGCCGTGGACGGCGGGGGCGAGGGGCGGCGGACGGGCGGGGCCTCAGCCGCCGCCCGCCCGCCCGATCCGTTTCCCTGGGGGCCCGGCACGCCGCCGTTGCCGCTCCCCCCCACCGCCGCCAGCACCTCCTCCAGCGTCACCGTGCGCTCCAGGTAGGCGAAGCGGAGGAGGAGCAGCTCGATCAGGATCCGCTGCTCTCCGCTTTTGCGGAAACGGCCGTCCGCGTCCAGCTCCGCCACCTGGGCGAGCATCCGCAGCAGGTCTCCCGCGGCGAAGCGCCCGGCCAGCGCCTCCATCTGCGGGCGCAGGTCCTCGCGCGTCTCGGCGCCGTCCGCCCCGTCCAGCTTGACGATCAGTAGGGTGCGGATGAAGTCGGCCAGCCCGCGGTAGAACTCGGTGAGGTCGTACCCCTCGTCCATCAGCCGCGCGACGAAGCGGAACACGTCGGCGTGGCGGTGCTCGGCCAGGATGTCGAACAATTCCAGGTAGATTTCGCTCCCCACCAGCCCCAGCACCCGGCGCACGTCGGCCGAGGTGGGGGTCCCGTCGGTGAAGGAAAGGACCTGGTCCAGGAGCGAGAGGGCGTCACGCATCCCCCCGTCCGCCTTCTGGGCGATGGGGAGGAGGACGTCCTCGCCCGCCTCCACCCCCTCGGCCGACAGCACCTCGCGCAGGCGGCGCACCAGGTCGACCGTGCCGATGCGGCGGAAGTCGAAGCGCTGGCAGCGCGACAGGATCGGCGGGGCCGCCTGCTGGATCTTCTGCGGCTCGGTGGTCGCGAAGACGAAGATCACCCGTGGGGGCGGCTCCTCCAGGATCTTGAGGAGCGCGTTCCACGCCTCGCGGGTGAGCATGTGCGCCTCGTCGATGATGTAGATCTTGAAGCGGTCCTCCTCCGAGGGCGCGTACATGGCCCGCTCGCGCAGGTCGCGCGCGTCGTCCACGCCGCGGTTGGAGGCCGCGTCGATCTCCACCACGTCCAGCGAGGTGCGCCCGCCCCAGATCTTCTGGCACGAGTCGCACACCCCGCACGGCTCCCCGTCCTCGCCGCGGTTGGGGCAGTTGAGCGCCATGGCCAGGACGCGGGCCAGCGTCGTCTTCCCCACGCCGCGCGGCCCGCAGAACAGGTACGCGTGCGCCACCCGCCCCCGCTGCACGGCGGAGCGGAGCGTTTCGGACACGTGCTCCTGCGTCGCCACCTCGGCGAAGCGGCGCGGACGGTAGGTGCGGGCGAGAGCGGTACGGGACACGGCGACGTTGTGCGAGGGTGCTGCCGGGGTGCGCGGGACTGCGTTGCCCTGAGGTCGGTCCAGGTAATATACACCGGGAGGGAAGGGGAGGCACGCCCCGGGTGGGCGCGTTGACCCTGCTCCCCCGCGAGGCTAATTTTGTCGGCTATGCCCGCACCCACGAAACGCCTCCTCTGGGTCGACGACGAGATCGATCTCCTGCGCCCCCACCTGCTCTTCGTGCAGGGGCGCGGCTACCACGTGGACGCCGTGTCCAACGGCGACGACGCGCTGGAGCTCCTCCGCCTCGCCACCTACGACCTGGTGCTCCTCGACGAGCAGATGCCGGGACGGTCGGGGATGGAGGTGTTCGACGAGCTGCGGCGCCTGGACCCGCGCGTCCCCGTGGTGATGGTCACCAAGAGTGAGGAGGACCGCACCATGACCGAGGCGATCGGCCGCCGGGTGGCCGACTACCTGGTCAAGCCGACCTCGCCGCGGCAGGTGCTCTCGGTGGTCACGCGGCTCCTGGAGGGGGAAACGATCCAGCAGCAGCTGGTGGCGCGCGACTTCACCGTCCGCTTCCGCGAGCTGAACGCGCTGCGCAGCGTCCCCCGCGGGTGGCGCGAGTGGGGCGAGACGTACTCGGAGCTGGTGGACTGGGAGCTGCGCCTGCGCGACGCGGGGGAGACGGGGCTCCTCCCCTCGCTGGAAACGCTCCTGGACGACTTCCGCCGCGAGTTCGGGCAGTTCGTGGTGCGCAACTACGCCGCCTGGCTGGACGACGGCGACGGGGACCGCCCGCCGCTCTCCACCGACGTGGTCCCGCAGTTCCTCGCCCCGCTGATGGGGGAGGACCGGACGGTGCTGTTCGTGGTGATCGACTGCCTCCGGCTCGACCAGTGGCGCACCCTCCTCCCCCTCCTGGCGCCGTACGCCGAGGTGGAGGAGGCGTTGTACTACTCGATCCTCCCCACCGCGACCCCGTTCTCGCGCAACGCCATCTTCTCCGGGTGGTTCCCCGAGAAGATCGCCGAGCACTACCCGGGGTGGTGGGGCGGCGACAACGAGGGGAGCCTGAACGCCTTCGAGGGGGAGCTGCTGGAGGGGCAGGTGCGCCGCGTGGCCGGGCGGCCGATCCCGGTGCACTACGAGAAGATCTTCGCCTCGGGCGACGGCGAGGCGGCGGTGCGCCGGCTCCCCGGGTACCTGTCGCAGCCGGGCGTGACCGCGATGGTCTTCAACTTCGTCGACCTGCTGACGCACGGGCGCTCGGAGTCGGCGGTGCTGTGGGAGGTGGCGCGCGACAAGGAGGCGCTGCGCGCGCTGACCCGGCAGTGGTTCGAGCGGTCGGAGGCGTTCACCGCCATCCGCGAGGCGCTGCGGCTGCGCATCCCGGTGCTGGTGACCACCGACCATGGCTCCATCCACTGCCACCGCCCGGTGACGGTGTTCGCCAAGCGCGACACCACCCAGAACCTCCGCTACAAGTTCGGCGACGACCTGCGCGCCGAGGAGCCGTCGCTGGCCTTCGCGACCAACGACGAGCGGACGCTCCGCTTCCCGCAGGGACGGGCGGCGACCAACTACCTGGTCGCGCTGGAGGACGCGTTCTTCGTATACCCGACCAAGCTGCGGCAGTACCAGGCGCGCTACCGGGGGAGCTTCCTGCACTGCGGGATCAGCCCCGAGGAGATGGTGCTCCCGATCGCGCTGCTGACCCCCCGATGAAGCTCTACCTCCGGATCCTGGGCTACCTCCGCCCCCACGCGGGGCTGTTCGTCACCTCCATCGTCGCGATGACCATCTTCGCGGCGCTGGACGCCTTCAGCTTCACCCTGCTCATCCCCTTCCTGAACGTCCTGTTCGGCGCGAACAGCCTGGCGCTGTCCGGCCGGGGGGGGATGTTCGGCAGCGGGAGCTCCACCATGGGGCGGCTGCTGGAGTGGGCCGTCGGCGACCTGGTGAGCGCCGGCTCGGCCATGGGCGCGCTGCGCAACGTGGTGCTGGTGATCTTCGGCGTGTTCGTGGTCAAGAACGTCGCGCTGTACGTCCAGAACTACACCACCTCGATGACCGAGGGGCGGGTCACGCGCGACATCCGCAACCAGATCTACGGGCACCTCCTCCGGCTCGGCTTCCCCTTCTTCCAGCGCACCCGCACCGGCCAGATCATCTCCCGCGTCACCAGCGACGTGGACCAGATGCGGATGCTGGTGACCAACAACCTGTCCAAGGCGCTCTCCAACTCCATCCAGACCGTCTTTTTCCTGGGGATGCTCCTGCTCATCTCGTGGAAGCTGACGCTGGTGGCCGCCATCTCCCTCCCGCCGATGCTCGGGCTGTGGGGGCGCTTCCGCAAGCGCCTGCGCACCGGGGTGCTCAGCGTGTTGGACGCGGTGGGCGAGGTGTCGTCGAACATCCAGGAGACGGTGAGCGGGATCCGGGTGGTCAAGGCGTCGGGGGCCGAGGAGTGGGAGCTGGAGCGCTTCCACGGGCTCACCCGCCGCCACTACAGGGCGATGGTGCGCAACGAGCGCTGGCGCCAGTTCTTCGGCCCGGCCACCGAGATGATCACCGCCTCATCGGTGCTCGCGCTGCTCTGGTTCGGGAGCT
>JAFAYN010000605.1 GCA_019240375.1 Gemmatimonadota bacterium | reverse complement strand
CTTGACACCCCTTCGCGGCGCGGGATAGGTTGAATCGGACGTTCGATTGAAGTATCGCCACGGGGACAGTCGCGCATGACCGAGCTTCGCACCGCCTACGACGAAAAGCTGGAAAGCATCCTTCGTACCGCCGCGTCCATCTTCGCGGAGAAAGGATACCACCAGGCGAGCATCCGCGACATCGCCAGGGCCACGCGGGTCAGCCTCTCGGGGCTGTACTACTACTTCAACAGCAAGGAAGAGCTCCTCTTCCTGATCCAGGACCACGCCTTCGGGACGCTGGACGAGACGCTCGACCGGCTCCTGGAGGGGGTGGAGGACCCGCACCGCAAGCTGCGCATGGTGGTGGAGAACCACCTCCGCTACTTCGTCGGGAACATGGCGGAGATGAAGGTGCTTTCCCACGAGGCGGGATCGCTGACGGGAGAGTACCGCGACCGGGTCAACGCCCGCAAGCGCCGCCTGACCGAGCGGGTCATGGGGATCCTGGAGGAATTGCAGCCGGACAACGGGATCGACCTGCGGGCCGCCACCTTCTCGCTGTTCGGGATGATGAACTGGCTGTACAACTGGTACCGTCCGGACCGCGACGTCGCCGTGGAGCGCCTGGCGGAGGACATGAGCCGGCTGTTCCTGGGCGGCTTCCTGCAGCGGGACGACTCGGGGGTCCCCGCGGCCGCGATGGAGGCCGCACCCGGCGAGCAGAACCCGTCGATCTGGCGTACTCAGGCCGAATGAGCCCGGCCTTTATCTCCACACCACACTTCGGAGACAAGATGGCAACCGCAACGACCGACATCGCGAGCGAGAACGAGACGAAGACGCTCGTCGAGTACGAGGTGCAGGACCGTGTGGCCGTGTTCACGCTGGTCGATCCCCCGGCGAACACCTACACGCACGAGATGATGCGCCAGATCGACGCGGCCGTCCTCCGGGCGCGCTTCGACCCCGAGGTGGACGTGATCGTCATCACCGGCGCGGGCGACAAGTTCTTCTGCGCAGGCGCCAACATCAACATGCTCTCCCAGGCCGACCCGACCTGGAAGTACTACTTCTGCCTGCACGCCAACGAGACGCTCCTCCGCCTGGAGCACACCCCCAAGCTGGTGATCGCCGCGCTGAACGGGCACACCGTGGGCGGCGGGCTGGAGATCGCCATGGCGGCCGACCTGCGCATCGCCCGCCGCGGCGCGGGGAAGGTGGGGCTCCCCGAGGTGGCGCTGGGCGTCCTCCCCGGGACCGGCGGCACGCAGCGCCTCACCAAGCTGGTGGGGACCAGCAAGGCGATCGAGCTGATGGTGGAAGGGCGCAACTTCGACTTCGACGAGGCGGAGCAGCTGGGGATCGTCAACAAGGTGTTCGACGCCGACTCGCGCGACGCCTTCCTCGGGCAGGTGATGGAGTACGCGCGGCAGTTCACCCGCCCCGGCAAGGCGACCATGGCGGTGGGGAACATCAAGCGCTCGTGCCAGAGCGGCGCGGAGCTTCCGTTGGAGCAGGGGCTGGCGCTGGAGCGCGAGTTGCAGGCGCTCCTGTTCAACTCGAGCGACGCCAAGGAAGGGCTGAACGCGTACGTGCAGAAGCGCACGGCCCAGTTCTCGGGCAAGTAACCAGGGCGCAGGAACGACGGGGGTGGGAGTACCGGACCCGGGCGGAGCGATCCGCGCGGACGGGCTCCCTCCCCCGCTTTCTTCTCATGGGAGAGTGACGATGGCGACGGAGCTGCAGACCGAGATCCCTAGCGGACGGCTGTTCATCGGCGGCGAGTGGCAGGACGCCGCGTCCGGGAAGACCTTTTCCACCCTGAACCCCGCCACCGGCGAAGTGCTGGCCGAGGTGGCCGCGGGGGACGCGGCGGACGTGGACCGCGCGGTGCGCGCCGCCCGCCAGGCGTTCGAGAGCTCGAAGTGGACCACCATGTCGGCGCGAGACCGCGGCCGGCTCCTGTACCGCATCGCGGACGCCATCGAGGCGCGGGCCGACGAGCTGGCGCGGCTGGAGACGATGGACAACGGGAAGCCGCTCAAGGAAGCGCGCATGATCGACATCAAGGAGTCGATCGACTGCTTCCGCTACTACGCCGGCTGGGCCGACAAGATCGAGGGCGAGGTCCTTCCCGTCAGCGGGCCGTACCTCAACTACACCCGCCGCGAGCCGATCGGGGTGTGCGGGCAGATCATCCCCTGGAACTACCCCTTCCAGATGGCCGCCTGGAAGGTGGCTCCCGCGCTGGCGTGCGGGAACACGGTAGTGCTCAAGCCCGCCGAGCAGACCCCGCTCACCGCGCTGAAGCTGGCGGAGATCGCCGCCGAGGCCGGGCTCCCGACCGGGGTGCTCAACGTGGTCACCGGCTTCGGGGAAACGGCGGGCGCGGCGCTGGTGGCGCACCCCGACGTGGACAAGATCGCCTTCACCGGGTCGACCGAGGTCGGGAAGATCATCCAGCGCGAGGCGGCGGGAACGCTCAAGCGGGTGTCGCTGGAGCTGGGCGGGAAGAGCCCCAACATCGTCCTGGCCGACGCGGACGTGGACGCCGCCGTCAAGGGCGCCACCATGGCGATCTTCTACAACACCGGCCAGGCGTGCACCGCCGGCTCGCGCCTGCTGGTGGACGAGAAGGTGCGCGACGAGTTCGTGGAAAAGCTGGTGAAGCGCGGCGCGGGGATGACCCCCGGTGACCCGATGGACCCCAGGACGCGCATGGGGCCGCTGGTCTCGCGCGAGCAGCTGGACCGGGTGATGGGGTACATCGAGAAGGGGAAGGCGGAGGGGGCGGAGCTGGTGCTGGGCGGCGACCGGCCGGACGTCAATGGCGGAAAGGGGTTCTTCCTCAACCCCACCATCTTCGACCGGGTGACGCCGGAGATGACCATCGCCCGCGAGGAGATCTTCGGGCCGGTGCTGGCGGTGACCACCTTCGCCGACCTGGACGAGGCGATCGACATCGGCAACCGCACCGAGTATGGCCTGGCCGCCGCGGTGTGGACGCGCGACGTGGGAAAGGCGCACCGGGCCGCGCACGCGCTCCGGGCGGGCACGGTGTGGGTCAACATGTACCACGCGCTAGACACCGGCTCCCCCTTCGGCGGCTACAAGCAGTCGGGGTACGGCCGCGAGCTGGGGAGGTACGCACTGGAGCTGTATACGCAGGTCAAGAGCGTCTGGGTGAACCTGGGGTGAATCCCCCCTCCCCCGACCCCTCCCCCACAAGGGTGGAGGGGAGCACTACAACGGCAACTACGTCTTCTGTCCGCAGTTGAGCCCTCCCCCAGAATTGGGGGAGCAAGGGGGCTGCTGTTGCGAGCCTAAGCGAGCCGGGTGGGGGCGTACTGAGCCGAACGTGCAGCGACAGTCCCTTCTGAGCGACAAGATGACAGACGCATACATCATCGACGCCTGCCGCACGCCCGTGGGCCGCTACGGCGGCGGGCTGGCTTCCGTGCGCCCGGACGACCTCGCCGCGACGGTGATCCGCGCGCTGGTGGAGCGGACGGGCGTGGACCCGGCCACGGTGGACGACGTGATCTTCGGGTGCGCCAACCAGGCCGGCGAGGACAACCGCAACGTCGCCCGGATGGCCTGGCTCCTGGCCGGGCTCCCGGTCTCCGTCGCCGGGCAGACGGTGAACCGCCTCTGCGGCTCGGGGCTCCAGGCGGTGCGGAGCGCCGCGCACGCGATCCGCGCCGGCGAGGGCGAGGTGTTCGTCGCCGGTGGGGTGGAGAGCATGTCCCGCGCGCCGTGGGTGATGCTCAAGCCGACCGAGGCGTACGCCCGCGGTGTCCCGGAGATGGCGGACTCCCTGCTCGGGTGGCGCTTCGTCAACCCGAAGATGCCGAAGGAGTGGACGGTCTCGCTCGGGGAAACGGCGGAGATCGTGGCGGAGGAGTTCGGCGTGTCGCGCGCCGACCAGGACGCCTTCGCGCTCGCCAGCCAGCAGCGCTCCGCCCGCGCCATCGCCGAGGGGCACTTCGCCGGGGAGATAGTTCCCGTCGAGATCCCCCAGCGCAAGGGAGCGCCGGTGGTGCTGCGCGACGACGAGCACCCCCGCCCCGACACCACCGCGGAGATGCTGACGGGACTGAAGCCCGCCTTCCGCCGCGAGGGGGGGACGGTGACCGCCGGGAACTCATCCGGGCTGAACGACGGCGCCTCGGCGCTGCTGGTGGCCTCCGCGGAGGCGGCGGAGCGGATGGGCACCCGGCCCCTGGCGCGCATCGTGGCGAGCGACGTGGCCGGGGTGGAGCCGAACCGCATGGGGATCGGACCGGTGCCGGCCACGCGCAAGGCGCTGAAGCGCGCCGGGCTGGACATCGAGGACATCGGGCTGGTGGAATTGAACGAGGCCTTCGCCGCGCAGTCGGTCGCCTGCATCCGGGAGCTGGGGATCGACCCGGAGATCGTCAACGTCTCGGGCGGCGCCGTGGCGATGGGGCACCCGCTCGGCTCGTCGGGGGCGCGCATCCTCACCACGCTGGTGCACGAGATGCGGCGGCGTAACGTGCGCTACGGGCTCGCGAGCATGTGCATCGGCGTGGGCCAGGGGATCTCGATGATCGTGGAGCGGGTGCAGTAGATGGCCGACACGAACTCCTCGGACGCCGTCCTCCTCCGCCAGGAGAACGGCGTCGCCTGGATCACGCTCAACCGCCCGGACCGGCTCAACGCCTTCGCCGGGACGATGCGCGACGACCTGCACGACGCCCTCACCCGCACGTCGGAGTCGCCCGATACGCGCGTGATCGTCCTCACCGGTGCGGGGCGCGGGTTCTGCACGGGAGCGGACGTGGAGGTGATGTCGGACCTGCTGGCCCGCTCCGATGTGGACACCTTCGAGAGGTATGTGGAGGCCGGGATGCGGGTGGTGGAGCGGATCCGCTCGGTGTCGCAGCCGGTGATCGCCGCCGTCAACGGGGCCGCGGCGGGCGCGGGGGCGGCGCTCACGCTCGCCTGCGACCTGCGGGTGGCGTCGGAGCGCGCCAGCATCGGCTTCACCTTCAACCGCATCGGGCTGCACCCGGACTGGGGCGCCACCTACTTCCTCCCCCGCCTGGTGGGAGCGGGACGCGCGGCGGAGCTGGTGCTGAGCGCGCGGATGGTGGATGCCGCCGAGGCGGAGCGGATCGGACTGGTTTCCCGCGTCTTCCCCGCGGACGCTTTCGAGGCGGAGGTACGGAAGCTGGCGGAGGAGATGGCCGCGAAGCCGCCGCTCGCGCTGGCGCTGGCCAAGCGCTCCCTCGACCGCTCCTTCGAGAGCGACCTTGGCGCGATGCTCGGGGTGGAGGGGGCGGCCCAGCTCCGCTGCTTCCGCTCCGCCGACGCGCGGGAGGGGATCGCCGCCTTCAACGAGAAGCGCCGGCCCGCGTTCACGGGCGAGTAGACGACCACTGGATCATGGGCCCGGTGCGCGTGCACGGGACCGAACCCGACGACGGAGGGATCAGGGTGGACGAGAGGATGGAGCGCGTCGCGGTGCTCGGCGCGGGGACGATGGGGCACGGGATCGCCCAGGTGTGCGCGATGTCCGGCTTCGGGGTGAGCCTGTTCGACCCCTTCCCGGGACAGGTGGAAAAGGCGCTCGGCCGGATCCGCGCGAACCTGGACCAGGGAGTGGAGCGCGGCAAGGTGACGGACGAGGTGCGCCGCCTCGCCCTCGGCAGCCTGCGCGCAGCGGACGGTATCGCGGACGCGGTGGACGGCGCGGACTTGGTGATCGAGGCCGTCCCCGAGCAGATGGAACTGAAGACGCGGCTCTTCGCCGAGGTGGACCGGCACGCGCCCTCGCATGCCGTCCTCGCCAGCAACACCTCGTCGCTCAGCGTGTCGCGCATCGCGGAGGCGACTGGACGGCCGGAGCGGGTGGTCGGGCTGCACTTCTTCAACCCGGTCCACA
>JAFAYN010000556.1 GCA_019240375.1 Gemmatimonadota bacterium | reverse complement strand
TAGCCGTTGACCAGCGCCGATCCGGGGTGCGCTTCCAGGAAGCGGCGCGCGTGGGCGGTCGACACCACGTCCCCGCCGGCGATCAGCTGCCGCACCCCGCGCAGCACCTCCACCCGCTCGTCCACCACGGCGTGGAAGAGGCCGGCGGTGAGCCAGAGCGTGCTCACCCCGCCCTCCGCCAGCACGCCCCCCAGCTCCTCCGGGCTGAGCGCCCCGACCGGCGCCAGCACCAGCCGCGCGCCGTGCAGCAGGCTCCCCCACAGCTCGAAGGTCGCCGCGTCGAACGAGACCGGCGCGTACTGGAGCAGCGTTTCCCCCGCCCCGAAGCGCACGTACTCCGCCCCGTGCACCAGGCGCACGACGGCGCGGTGCGGGACCGCCACGCCCTTGGGCGTCCCGGTCGAGCCGGAGGTGTAGACGACGTAGGCGAGCTGCTCCGGGTCCGTGTCCACCACGGGCGCGGCGTCCGGCTCGCGCGCGATCTCTTCCGCGGCGCCGTCCAGCGCCAGCAGCTCGACGCCCCCGGCGGGAAAACGGTCCGCGAGGGCGGAATGGGTCAGCACCGGCGCCGCGCCGCTGTCCTCCAGCAGGTAGGCCAGGCGCTCGGCCGGGTAGGCGGGGTCGAGCGGGACGTACGCGCCGCCCGCCTTAAGGATCGCCAGGATCGCGATCACCGTGTCGAACGAGCGCTCCACGCACACACCGACGCGGCTTTCCGGGCCCACGCCGCGGGCGCGCAGGTGGTGCGCGAGCCGGTTGGCGGCGCTCTCCAGCGCGCCGTAGGTCAGCATCGCGCCACCGTGCACCAGCGCTACCGCGTCCGGGGCGGCCGCGGCGCGGGCGGCGAAGAGCTCGTGGATGGAGGCGGCGGGGATCTCGACCGCGGTGGCGTTCCACGCGGAGAGGACCTGCTCCCGCTCGGCGCCGGCCAGCAGCGACAGCTCCGCGAGCTTCCGGTCGGGCTGGCCGCACATCCACTCCAGGATCCGCTCGAAGTGGTCCAGCATCCGCCGGGCGGTGGACTCGTCGTACAGGGCGGCGCGGAACTCCAGCGCCCCCGTGACGCGGCGCCCGTCGTCGCTCAGCTCCAGCCCCAGGTCGAACTTGGCGGCGGTCTGCTCCGCCGGGATCACCTCCAGCGACACCTCGGGGAGCCGCAGCGTCCCCTCGCCCCGCGACTCGGTGAGCGAAAGGACGTTCTGGAAGAGCGGCGAGTGGCCGGGGTCGCGCGGGATGCGCAGCACCTCCACCAGCCGGTCGAACGGCACGTCCTGGTTGGACTGTGCGTCGAGCACCGTTTCGCGGACGCGCAGCAGCAGGGCGCGCGCGCCGAGGTCGCCGGAAAGGCGGGTGCGCAGGACCAGCGTGTTGACGAAGAAGCCGATCAGCCCTTCCAGCTCCGTCCGGTTCCGCCCCGCGGTCGGCATCCCCACGCTGACGTCATCGGTGTCGGCATAGCGGCCCAGGAGGAGCTGCCACCCGGCCAGGAGCGTCATGAACAGCGAGGCTTCCTCGCGCGCGCCGAGCGCCCGCAGCGCTGCCGAGGTTTCCGGCGACAGCGCCAGCGGGCAGCTCCCGGCGGCGTCCCCTCGCGCCGTGGCGCGCGGCCGGTCGGTGGGAAGCTCCAGCAGCGAGGGGGCGTCGGCGAGCTGGCCGCGCCAGTAGTCCACCTGACGGTCCAGCGCCTCCGCCCGCTCGGGGGAGCGCTGCCACGCCGCGTAGTCCGGGTACTGGACGGTAAGCTCTTCCAGCGGCGAAGCGCTCCCCCGGGTGAACGCCGTGTAGAGCGTGGAGATCTCGCGGACGAGCACCTGCATCGACCAGCCGTCGCTGACGACGTGGTGCATGGTGAAGAGCGCCACGTGGTGCTCTGCTTCCAGCCGCAGCAGCCGGAGGCGGAGGAGCGGCCCGCTCGCCAGGTCGAAGGGGCGGACGGCCTCCTCGCGCGCCAGCTCCCGGGTCCGTGCCTCGCGCTCGGCCTCCGGGAGGCCGCCCAGGTCCAGCACCGGTAGGTCGGAGGGCGCGGGCGCGGACACCACCTGCACCGGCTCCTCGCCCACCCGCGCGAACACGGTCCGCAGCGACTCGTGGCGGCGCACCACCTCGTCCAGCGTCCGGCGGAGCGCGTCCACGTCCAGCTTTCCGCGGATGCGCACCCCCAGGGGGATGTTGTACGCGGAGCTCCCCGGCTCCAGCTGGTCGATCACCCAGAGCCGCTGCTGCGAGAACGAGAGCGGCGCCGGGCCGTCGCCCTCGCGGCGGGGGATCGGCTGGGGCTTGGACGCGGCGATTCCCTGCTCCTGCATGAGCAGCGCGAGGAGCCTGCGCTGTTCTTCCGACAGCCCGGCCAGGTTGGGAGCGATGTCCAGGTTCATCCGTACGTCCGATCAGGTGGACTGCTTCGCCAGGAGCATCTTCTGGACGTCGTCGGCCGACATGGCGGCGACCATCCGGAGCATGCGGGCGATCTTCTCGAAGTCGCCGGGGGTGGCCTCGTGGCGGACCATCGCCTCGGCCAGCCGCGCGACCGTGGGGGCCTCGAACAGGACCCGCAGCGGGATCTCGGCGAGGAACGCTTCGCGGATCCGCGACACCAGGCGGGTGGCGAGCAGCGAATGCCCGCCCAGGTCGAAGAAGGAGTCGTGCACCCCCACCCGCTCCACGCCCAGCACCTCCCTCCAGATCCCGGCGAGCACCTCCTCCGTCGCGCTGCGCGGCGCGACGTACTCCCTCGCGCCGGTCGGTCCGTCGGGCGCGGGGAGGGCGCGGCGGTCCACCTTGCCGCTGGAGGTGACGGGGAGCCCGTCCAGCGCCACCAGGGCCGCGGGGACCATGTACTCGGGGAGGAAAGTCCGCAGGTGCGCGCGCAGCTCCTCCGCGTCGACGGTCCGCCCTTCCGCGGCGACCACGTACGCCACCAGCCGGCGGTCGCCGGGCACACCGGAGGCGGCATCCCGCGCGACCACCACCGCCTCGCGCACGGCGGGGTGCCGCCGCAGCGCCGCCTCCACCTCGCCGGGTTCGATGCGGAAGCCGCGCAGCTTGACCTGCTCGTCGACGCGGCCGAGGAAGTCGAGCGTCCCGTCGGCGCGCCAGCGCGCCCGGTCGCCGGTGCGGTACAGCCGCGCCCCGGGCTCTCCCGCGAACGGGTCGGGGACGAAGCGCTCCGCCGTCAGGTCGGCGCGCCCCAGGTAGCCGCGCGCCACCCCGACGCCGCCCACGCACAGCTCGCCCGGCGCCCCGACGGGGACCGGCTCGCCGAGCGCGTCCAGGACGTACGCACGGGCTCCCGGGATCGGACGGCCGACCGGGAGCCGGCCGGCGGCGCCGTCGTGCTCGAACGCCGTCGCCCAGATGGTGGTCTCGGTGGGGCCGTACAGGTTGAAGAAGCGGCGGCCGGCGCTCCACCGCGCGGCCAGGTCGGCCGGGCACGACTCGCCCGCCACCGCCAGGACGCGCAGCGCCGGGTATTCGCCCTCCGGGAGCACCGCCAGCGCGGCCGGCGGCAGCGTCGCGACGCTGATCCCGCGCGAGCGGAGGGTGTCCGCGAGCGGGTCGCCGGGGCGCAGCGCCTCGGGAGAGGCCAGGTGCAGCGCCGCCCCCCCGGCCAAGGCCATCACCATCTCCGACACGGAAGCGTCGAAGGCGGGGGAGGCGAACTGGAGGACCCGGTCCTCCGGCGCGATCCCCAGCGTGTCCACGTAGCCGAGCGCCACGTTGCGGAGCCCGCCGTGGGCGACCCCCACCCCCTTGGGAGTGCCGGTGGAGCCGGAGGTGTAGATCAGGTACGCCAGCGACGCCGGCCCGGCGAGGGTCTCCGGTGCCGCGTCGCTCTCCGCCGCGATCTCCGCGGCGTCGCGGTCCAGGCACAGCACCTCCGCCCCGTGCTCCGGGAGCGAGGCCAGCAGCCTCTCGTGCGCCAGGAGCACCCGGGCGCCGGAGTCGGCCAGCATCCAGGCGAGCCGCGCCGCCGGGAGCGCCGGGTCGAGCGGGACGTAGGCCCCGCCCGCGCGGAGCGTCGCCAGGAAGGCGGCGGGGAGGTCGGCGGAGCGCTCCAGGCACACCGCGACCCGCGTCTCCGGCCCGACGCCGCGCCGCCGCAGCGCGTGGGCGAGCCGGTTCCCGCGCCGGTCCAGCTCCGCGTAGGTCAGCGTGCCGCCTTCGGACACCACGGCGGGCGCGTCGGGGGTGATCGCCGCCCGCGCCGCAACCATCCCGTGCACCGGCTCCCCGGCGGGGTACGCGGGCGCCGTGGCGCTCCACTCGCCGAGCAGCCGGGAGCGCTCCGCCGGGTCGAGGAGCGGGGCCCCGCCCAGCGTGGCCTCCGGGTGCGCGGCGAGCCACTCCACCACCGCCGCCAGGCGGTCCAGCAGCCGCTCGGCGGTGGCGGGCGTGTCGAACACCCCGCGCTCGTACTCCATGTAGAGCGTCAGGTCGCCCTCCAGCACCCCGCCGATCACCACCGGGTAGGCGGCGCGCTCCACCCGGTCGCGGGCCCGCACCCGCAGCGACTGCTCCCCTTCGCCGAGGTCGCCGCCGACCGGGTAGTTGTCGAACACCACCGCGCTGTGGAAGAGCGGCTCCCCGGCGGGAACCTCGCTCCAGCGCTGCACCTGCGCCAGCGAGCTGTACTCGAACTCGCGGAGCGCGACGTTCTGCTCCTGGAGCCCGCGCAGCCACGCCCCCACCGCTTCCCCGGGGGCGATCCGCGCCCGGACGGGGAGGGTGTTGATGAAGAGGCCGACCATCTCCTCCACCCCCTCCAGCTCCGCGGGGCGTCCGGACATGGTGGTGCCGAACACCACGTCGTCCTCGCCGCTGTAGCGCGACAGGAGGAGCACCCAGGCGCCCTGCACCAGCGTGTTCAGCGTCACCCCCAGGCGCCCGGCGCGCGAGCGGACCGCGGACGAGACATGGTCGGGGAGGGTGGTCTGCGCCCGCCGCAGCGCCGCGTCTTCGTCCTGCTCCGCTCCGAGCCGCCCGGTCCCCAGGGCCAGGGCGGCCGGGGTGCGGAACCCGGCCAGCTGCTCACGCCAGAAGCGCTCGGCGCGCGCGTGGTCCTGCCGCCCGAGCCACGCCATGTAGTCGCGGTACGGACGCACCTCCGGGAGCCGCGGCGCGCGCCCCCCGGCGAAGGCGGCGTAGTGGGTCGCCACGTCGCGGAAGACCAGGGGCGAGCTCCACCCGTCCATGATCATGTGGTGCTGCGTCCAGACCAGGTGGTGCTCGCTCTCGCCGGTGCGGAAGAGCGCCAGCCGGAGGAGCGGCCCCCGCGCCAGCGTGAAGCCGCGGGCGCGGTCCGCCCGCAGGTACGCCACCCGGCGCTCCTCCCGCTCTCCGGACGAAAGGCCGCGCCAGTCGCCGCGCTCGATCGACAGCGGGACGTCGCGCCGCACGATCTGCAGCGGCGAGTCCAGCCCCTCCCAGGCAAAGCCGGTCCGCAGCATCGCGTGCCGGTCCACCGTGGCCCGCCACGCCCGCTCGAAGGCGTCCACGTCCAGCTCGCCCACCAGGTCGAAGCCGAACTGCCCCACGTACGCCCCGCCCTCAGGCTCCAGCAGGGTGTGGAAGAGCATCCCCTCCTGCATGGGGGTGAGCGGGTACACGTCCTCGACCCCGCGCTCGCGCCCCAACAGCGTGTCCAGGCGCGCCTGCCCCAGCCGCGCCAGCGGGAAGTCGGACGGGGTGTAGCCGCCCGCCTCCGGCGAGGTGCAGTGGGCGATCAGCCCGCGCAGCTCGGCCAGGAAGCGCTCCGCCAGCCGCTCCACCGTGGCGCGGGCATGGACGCCCGCGCCGTACCCCCACTCCATCCGCAGCCGGCCGCCGCGCACCGCCCCGCTCACCTCCAGCAGGTGCGGGCGCGGTCCCGCCGGGCTCACGTCCGACCCGACCGACTCCGGCGCGAGGGAGAACACCGCCTCGCCGCCCGCTCCGTCGCCGCCCTGGAGCCCGCCGTCCGTCTGCCCCAGGTAGTTGAAGCCGATCGCGGCCCGCGGGAGCGCCGCCAGCCGCTCGCGCGTCTCCGCGCTCCCCAGCCAGCGGAGCGCGCCGTAGCCGATCCCGGAGCGCGGCAGGGCGCGGAGCTGCTCCTTGACCGCGCGGAGCGCCGCACCCGCGTCGGGGGCGTGGCGCACGTCCAGGAGGACCGGGTACACGGTGGTGAACCACCCCACCGTGCGCGACAGGTCCACGTCCGAGAACAGCTCCTCGCGCCCGTGCCCTTCCAGCTCCACCAGCACCCGCGATTCCCCGGTCCACCGGGAGAGGGTCCGCGCCAGCGCGGCGAGGAGCACGTCGTTGACCTGCGTCCGGTACGCGGCGGGGACGTCGTACAGCAGCGCCCGCGTCTCGTCGGCGGGGAGCGCGACGGTGACGGTCCGCGTGGCGGCGACGGGATTCGCGCCGCCGGGGTGGTCCACCGGGAGCGGAGGCACGTCGCCGGGGACCGCCTCCGTCCAGTAGGCGGCCTGCGCCTCAAGCGTCACGGAGCGGGCGTGCTCCGCCAGCCGCGAGGCCCAGTCGCGGAAGGAGGTGGTCTTCGCCGGGAGCGAGATCGCCGCGCCGCGCGCCGCCTGCTCGTACGCGCCCTGCAGGTCCTCGACAAGCACGCGCCACGACACGCCATCCATCACCAGGTGGTGCGCCGCCAGCAGGAGGCGCTGTCCCATCTCCGGACCGCACTCGAAGAGCGCCGCCCGCAGCAGCGGGCCCGTGCCCAGGTCGAAGCCGCGCTGGATCCGGGTGCCTTCCCGCTGAAGCGCGGCCGCGCGCTCCTCCGCCGGGAGGCCCGACAGGTCGACCCGCTCGAACGGAACCGCCGCGGCGAGACCGGCGTTCTCCTGCTTCCAGGCGCCACCCTCCTCCACGAAGCGCATACGCAGCGCGTCGTGGTGCTCCAGCACCCGCGCCATCGCGCGCTCCAGCGACGCGGCGTCGAGCGGTTCCGCGGGGGTGAGCAGGAGCGCCTGGTTCCAGTGGTGCCGCTCGGGGATCTCCTCCGCGAAGAACCAGGCCTGCACCGGGGTGAGCAGCGCCTCGCCGGTGACGATCCCCTGCTCCGCCGCGACCGCCGTCCCCGAGCCCGCCGCCAGCGCCAGCGCGGCCACGGTGGGGCGCTCGAAGAGCTGGCGCGGGGTGAGGTGCACCCCGTCGCGCCGGGCGCGGGACACCACCTGGATGCTGAGGATGGAGTCGCCGCCCAGCTCGAAGAAGTTGTCGTGGATCCCCACCCGCTCCACCCGCAGCACCTCGGCCCAGACGGCGGCCAGCGCGATCTCGGCGGGGGTGCGGGGGGCCACGTACTCGCCCTCCAGCTCCGGGCGCCCCTCCGGCGCGGGGAGCGCCCGGCGGTCCACCTTGCCGTTGGCGTTCAACGGCAGCCGCTCCAGCACCACGAAGGCGCTCGGCACCATGTACTCCGGCACCCGCTCCCGAAGGAACCCGCGCAGCTCCCCGACCTCCGGATTCTCCTCTTCCACCGCCGTCACGTACGCCACCAGCCGCCGGTCTCCCGGCGCGTCCTCCCGCACGGCGACGACGGCTTCGTGCACCCGCGGGTGCAGGGCGAGCACCGCCTCGATCTCTCCCGTCTCGATGCGGAACCCGCGGATCTTCACCTGGTGGTCGATCCGCCCCAGGAACTCCAGCGTCCGCTCGATCTCGCCCGACTCGATGCGGAAGCCGCGCACCTTGACCTGCTCGTCCACCCGTCCCAGGTACTCCAGCCGCCCGTCGGCGCGCCAGCGCACCC
>JAFAYN010000496.1 GCA_019240375.1 Gemmatimonadota bacterium | reverse complement strand
CGATCCCGCGGCGGGAAGTGTTCAGCCCGGTGCCGCTGTCGATGGCGCAGCAGCGGCTGTGGGTGCTGGACCAGCTGGAGCCGGGGAGCGCCGCGTACAACATGCCCATGGGCGTGCGCCTGCGGGGCGTGCTGGACCTGGCGGCGCTGCGGCGGACGATGGACGCGCTGGTGGCGCGGCACGAGGCGCTGCGGACCACGTTCGCGATGGTCGACGGCGAGCCGATGCAGGTGGTCGGAGAGCCCGCGCCGGTGGACATGCCGCTGCTCGACCTGTCGAACCTCGACGCGGGCGAGAGGGACGCGCGGGTGCTGCGGATGGTGCAGGAGGAGGCCGGACTCCCGTTCGACCTCACCCGTGGGCCGCTGCTCCGCCTGACGCTGCTTCGGCTGGGCGAGGAAGAGCACGTGGCGCTGTTCACGATGCACCACATCGTGAGCGACGGCTGGTCCATGCAGGTGCTCGTCCGCGAGGTCTCCGCTCTCTACTCCGCCTTCGCACGGGGCGAGACGCCGGCGCTTCCGGAGCTGGAGGTGCAGTACCCGGACTTCGCGGCTTGGCAGCACACGCCCGAGCGGCAGGAGGTGCTGGAAGCGCAGATCGAGTACTGGAAGACGCAGCTCTCGGACGCGCCGCCGCTGCTGGAGATCCCGACGGATCGCCCGCGCGCTTCGGCGCAGGGCCGGGAGGCCGGGAGCCGGGCCTTTGCGCTGTCGGAAGAGACTTCGGAAAGGCTGCGGAAGCTCAGCCGGGGCGAGGGGGCGACGCTGTTCATGACGCTCCTCGCCGGCTGGCAGACGCTTCTCGGGCGCTACGCGGCCACGGACGACATTAGCGTCGGGATGCCGGTCGCCGGACGCACGCGGCGTGAGACGCAGGATCTGATCGGCTTCTTCGTCAACACCCTCGTCCTGCGCTCCGACCTCTCCGGCGAGCCGACGGTGCGTGAGCTGGTCGGGAGGGTGAGGGAGACGGTGCTGCAGGCGCAGTCGAACCAGGACGTGCCGTTCGACCGGCTGGTCGACGTGCTGCGCATCCCGCGGGAGCAGACACACTCGCCGCTCTTCCAGGTGATGTTCTCCCTGGTGGAGGGCCACGGCGCGGCGGAGTCACAGAAGCTCCAGCTCCCCGGCCTCGCCCTGGAATTCCTCCAGGCGGAAAGCAGGACCGCGACGTTCGACCTCTCCCTGGTGATGGGGGAGCAGGGCGGCGGGATTTCCGGCGAGATCGAATTCCGGACGGCCCTGTTCGACGCGGAAACCATCGAGCGCATCAGCGGGCACTTCCAGCGGGTGCTCGGCTGGATGGTGGAGAACGCGGACCGGCCTCTTTCCGATCTGGCGTTGCTGGACACCGCGGAGCGCGAGCAGGTGCTGGTGGAGTGGAACCCGGCGCGCGAGCTGCGCACCGGCACCCCCGTGCACCAGCTCATCTCCGCGCAGGCCATCCGCACGGCTGACGCCGTGGCACTCGTCTGCGGCGCCGACTCCCTGAGCTACGCCGAGCTGGAGCGCCGCTCCAACCAGCTCGCCCACGCGCTGATCCGGCGTGGCGTCGGGCCGGAAGTGCGCGTGGGAGTGTGCACCGACCGCTCGGCGGAGCTGGTCGTCGCCGTGCTCGGCATTCTCAAGGCCGGCGGCGCCTACGTCCCGCTCGACCCGATGTACCCGGCGGAACGGCTCGCCTTCACGCTGGAAGACAGCGGCGCCTCGGTCCTGCTGACCCAATCGCCGCTCGCGAGCCTCTTCGCAAACGCTTCGGTGGACGTCGTGCGGCTGGACGAAGCGCGGGAGGCGATCGCGGCCGAGAGCATGGACACGCCCGCGGTTCAGGTCGGTCCGGAGCACCTGGCGTACGTGATCTACACGTCGGGCTCCACGGGGCTCCCCAAGGGCGTGCGCGTCGAGCATCGCCACCTGATGGCTACGCTCCAGGCCGCGCAGCCCGCTTTCGCGTTCGGCCCCGGCGACGAGATGCCGAGCCTGGCGAGCTACGCCTTCGACATCTGGCTCTTCGAAGCCCTGCTCCCGCTGCTCCACGGCGCTGCCGTGCGCCTGGTTCCCAGCGAGCAGGTGGTGGACGTGCCCGCACTGGTGAAGGAGCTGAGGAGCGCGACGCTGCTGCACGCCGTCCCCGCGCTGATGCGGCAGATCGTGGAGGAAGCCGCCTCCAGCGGGACGGAGCTGTCGCTGCGGCAGGTGTTCGTAGGCGGGGACGCGGTCGCGCCGGACCTGCTGGAGCGGATGCAGGCCGCCTGGCCGCAGACCCGTGTGTGGGTCCTGTACGGTCCCACCGAGGGGACCATCATCTGCGCTGCCCACGAGGTGGAGCCGGGTGAGCAGATTCGGGGTCAGCTGATCGGGCAGGCGCTCGGAAACACTCGTCTGTATGTGTGCGATGCACGCGGTGCGCTGGTGCCGGTGGGCGTGCCGGGCGAGCTGTGCCTGGGTGGGGCGAGCGTAGCGCGCGACTACCTCGGGCGCGAGGAGCTGACCGCGGAGAAGTTCGTAGCCGATCCGTTCAGCGCCGAGCCGGGAGCCCGGATGTACCGCACGGGCGACCGCGCGCGCTGGCTCACCGACGGCACGCTGGAGTTCCTGGGCCGCATCGACCAGCAGGTCAAGATCCGCGGCTTCCGCATCGAGCCCGGCGAGGTGGAATCCCTCCTGCGCGCCCATCCCGCCGTACAGGACGGGATGATCCTCGTGCGCGAGGATACCCCGGGCGAGCGCCGGCTGGTGGCCTATGTAGTCCCGGTGGAGGGCCCCGACGCCCTCACCCCCGCCGAGCTGCGCAACGCACTTCGCGCCCGTCTCCCCGAGTACATGGTGCCCAGCGCTTTTGTGATGCTGGAGGCGCTGCCGCTCACCCCCAACGGCAAGGTTGACCGCCGCGCGCTCCCCGCTCCCGAGGGACGCGCCGGAACCGAAGCCGCCTACGTCGCGCCGCGCACCTCCACGGAAGCCACCCTGGCGCAGATCTGGGGCGAGGTGCTGGGGGTGGAGCGCGTCGGGGTGGAGGACAACTTCTTCGAGATCGGCGGCCACTCGCTGCTGGCGGTCCGCATCGGTTCGCGTCTGCAGGAGGCGTTCGCCACCGAGCTGCCCCTGCGCACCCTCTTCGAAGCACCCACCGTGGCCGCGCTGGCCGAGCGCGTGGATGCTGCTCTGCGGGATGGCTCAGGCGCGGTGCAGCCGATCCCGCGGCGGGCGGTGTTCAGCCCGGTGCCGCTGTCGATGGCGCAGCAGCGGCTGTGGGTACTGGATCAGCTGGAGCCGGGGAACGCTGCGTACAACATGCCCATGGGCGTGCGGCTGCGCGGCGTGCTGGACCTGGCGGCGCTGCAGCGGACGATGGACGAGCTGGTGGCGCGGCACGAGGCGCTGCGCACCACCTTCGCGATGGTCGAGGGCGAGCCGATGCAGGTGGTCGGGGAGCCCGCGCCGGTGGAGATGCCGCTGCTCGACCTGTCGAATCTCGGCACCGAGGAGCGCGACGCGTGGGTGCTGCGGATGGTGCAGGAGGAAGCAGGAGTGCCGTTCGACCTCACCCGCGGACCGCTGCTGCGTCTGACGCTGCTGCGCCTGGGCGAGGAAGAGCACGTGGCGTTGTTCACGATGCACCACATCGTCAGCGACGGCTGGTCCATGCAGGTGCTGGTGCGCGAGGTCTCCGCCCTCTACTCCGCCTTCGCCAGAGGTGAGACACCATCGTTGCCGGAGCTGGGGGTGCAGTACCCCGACTTCGCGGCCTGGCAGCACACGCCCGAGCGGCGGGAGGTGCTGGAAGCGCAGACGGAGTACTGGAAGACGCAGCTCTCGGACGTGCCGCCACTGCTGGAGATCCCCACCGACCGCTCGCGTGCCTCGGCGCAGGGCAGGGAAGCGGGAAATCGTGCCTTCGATCTTTCCCCGGAGCTGTCGGAAGCGCTGCGGGCGCTGAGCCGGGGCGAGGGCGCCACGCTGTTCATGACGCTGCTCGCCGGCTGGCAGACGCTGCTCGGTCGCTACGCCGCCACGGAGGACGTCAGCGTCGGCATGCCGGTGGCCGGGCGTACACGCCGCGAGACGCAGGAGCTGATCGGCTTCTTCGTCAACACCCTCGTCCTTCGCTCCGACCTCTCCGGCGAACCGACAGTGCGCAAGCTGGTCGGCAGGGTACGCGAGACGGTGCTGCAGGCGCAGTCGAACCAGGACGTGCCCTTCGACCGGCTGGTCGATGTGCTGCGCATCCCGCGCGAGCGCACCCACTCGCCACTCTTCCAGGTGATGTTCTCCCTGGTGGAGGGGCAGGGCTCCGCCGAGTCGCCGAAGCTGCAGCTTCCGGGGCTCACCCTGGAGTTCCTGCAGGCGGAGAGCAAGACCGCCAAGTTCGACCTGTCGCTGGTGATGGGGGAGCAGGGCGGCGGGCTCGGCGGGGGGATCGAGTACCGGACGGCGCTGTTCGACGAGGAGACGATCGAGCGGCTGAGCGGGCACTTCCAGCGGGTGCTCGGCTGGATGGTGGAGAACGCGGACCGGCCCCTTTCCGAGCTGTCGCTGCTGGACGCGGCCGAGCGGAACCAGGTGCTGGAGGAACGGAACCCCGCGGAGGTGCACGTCCCGGAAAGCTCCCTGCACGCGCTCTTCCAGGAGCAGGCCCGGAGAACCCCGGACACGGTCGCGCTGGTGCACGGGTCCGCCTCGCTCACCTACGCGGAGCTGGACCGCGCCTCCAGCCAGCTCGCCCGGCACCTGCGCGGACTGGAAGTCGGCCCCGAGACCCGCGTGGGCGTCTGCCTGGAGCGCACCCCCGAGCTGGTCGTCGCGTTGCTGGGGATCCTCAGGGCGGGCGGGGCGTACGTCCCGCTCGACCCCGCGTATCCCGCCGAGCGCCTGGCCTACATGGTCAAGGATGCAGGCGCGCGCGTGGTCGTCACCCAGGACCGTCTCGCGAGCCGCTTCCCGGAGGCGGACGTGACGCTGGTGCGCCTCGACGCCGATAGGGAGCGGATCGAGTCGGCGAGCGATGAAGCTCCGGCGGTGGGTGTCGAGCCCGAGAACCTGTCGCACGTGATCTTCACCTCCGGCTCCAC
>JAFAYN010000377.1 GCA_019240375.1 Gemmatimonadota bacterium | reverse complement strand
CGCGGTTTCTGGGAGATGCACCGGGGCCCGGGAGCCGGGAGGTAGAGGACACGCCGTGGACGTGCGACGTTGACCCCGCCGCCGCGGGGGCGCTATCCTCCGGGTCCGTTTCGCACTTTCGCACCCTCGCACTTTCGCACCCTGTATATCTCCACCGCCGAGCTGGAGCTGCTGATCGAGACCCGCCGCGACCTCCACCGCCACCCGGAGCTCGGCTTCCAGGAGCACCGCACGGCGGGGATCGTGGCGGAGCGCCTGCGCGCGGCGGGCTACGAGGTGCGGACCGGGATCGCCGAGACGGGGGTGGTGGGGACGCTGCGCGGCGGCGCGGGCGACGGCCCCACGCTCCTCCTGCGCGCGGACATGGACGCGCTCCCCATCGTGGAGGAGTGCGGGCACGACTTCGTCTCGCGCAACGCGGGGGTGATGCACGCCTGCGGGCACGATGCCCACGTCTCCATCGGGCTGGCGGTGGCCGAGCGGCTGGCGCGCACCCGCGAGCGGTGGGCGGGGACGGTGAAGTACGTCTTCCAGCCCGCCGAGGAGGGGGGCGGCGGGGCGTTGCGCATGGTGGAGGAGGGGGTGCTGGAGGGGGTGGACGCGGCGCTCGGGCTGCACGTCTGGACCGGGCTCCCCAGCGGGATGGTGGGGGTGGTCCCGGGGCCGTTCATGGCCTCGGCCGGCGAGTTCCAGGTCACCATCCGCGGCCGGGGCGGGCACGGCGCCATCCCGCACGAGACCATCGACGCGGTGCTGGTGGGGAGCCAGGTGGTGACCGCGCTGCAGAGCATCGTTTCCCGCAACGTGTCGCCGCTCGACTCGGCTGTGGTCTCGGTGGGGACCTTCCAGGCCGGCTCCGCCTGGAACGTGATCGCCGACACCGCCAAGCTGGGTGGGACGGTGCGCGCCTTCGAGGTCGCCACCTGCGACGACCTCCCCCGCCGCATGGAGCGCATCGTCGCCGGGGTGTGCGAGGCGCTGGGCGCCACCTACGACTTCCACTACAAGCTGGACACGCCGCCCACCATCAACGACGCGCGCCTCGCCGAGCAGGTGCGGATCGCCGCCGAGGAGGTGGTGGGGAGGGAGCGGATGCGCACGGACCCCGACGTACGCACCATGGCGGGCGAGGACTTCGGCGAGTTCCTCCTGCGCGTGCCGGGGTGCTACTTCTTCGTGGGGGCGCAGAACGAGGCCAAGGGGGCCGTCCACCCGCACCACTCCCCCCGCTTCGACATCTGCGAGGATTGCCTCCCCGTGGCGGTGGAGGTGCTGGAGCGAGCCGCGCTCCGGGTGCTGAACGGCGAGGGGTAGATCGCGCGACGGAAGGGCGCATCCGGCGCGTCCTTCCGCCGCGCTGTCGAAATCACCTCCCTCCGGGTGTCATCGTCCCGAGGATCGTTCACATCCATCTCCGAGGGACACACCCATGCACTACTCCATCCTGATCTACCAGAGCCGGGCCGACTTCGACGCGCGCACCGATCCCGCGAAGCGGGAGGTCTTCCTGGACGCCTTCGTCCCGTACGTGCGGGCGCTCCGCGAGGCGGGGATCGTCGTCGCCAGCGCCGGGCTGGAATCGCCCGAGAGCGCCACCACCCTGCGGGTGGGCGAGGGCGGCCGGACCGTGCAGGACGGCCCCTACGCCGACACCAAGGAGCAGCTCGGTGGCTTTTTCGTGATCGACGTGCCGGACCTGGACGCCGCCCTCCAGTGGGCCGCCCGTTGCCCGATCGGGGAGGGGATGGTGGTGGAGGTCCGGGGCAACCTCCCGCACATGAGCTGAAGCGGGCGTGGACACCCACCGGGCGGTCGAGCAGGCGGCGCGGGATTCGTACGGCCGCCTGCTCGGCTTTCTCGCCGCGCGCTCCCGCGACGTGGAGGCGGCGGAGGACGCGCTGGGCGACGCGTTCCAGGCCGCGCTGGCGAGCTGGCCACGCACCGGCGTGCCGGAAAGGCCGGAAGCGTGGCTCCTCACCGTGGCGCGCCGCCGGCTGATCAACGCCGCGCGCCGGGACCGGGTCCGGGCCGAGGCGGCGCCCACCCTGCTCGCCCTGGCCGACGAGGCGCGAGACCTGGCGGCCACGGACGTCGTCTTTCCCGACGAGCGGCTCAAGCTGCTCTTCATCTGCGCCCACCCGGCCATCGATCCGGCCGTGCGGACGCCGCTCATGCTCCAGACCGTGCTCCGGCTGGACGCGGCGCGCATCGCCTCTGCGTTCCTGGTGCGTCCGTCCACGATGGGGCAGCGGCTCACCCGGGCAAAGGCCCGGATCCGCGAGGCCGGGATCCCCTTCGAGGTCCCCGAAGCGGGCGAGCTTCCGCCGCGCCTCGACGCGGTGCTGGAAGCGGTCTACGCCGCCTACGGGAGCGGCTGGGACGACGTGGCGGGCGCCGACCCGCGCCGCCGCGGGCTGGCCGGGGAGGCGATCGCGCTGGGATGGCTGCTGGTGCGGCTGATACCGGGGGAGCCGGAGGCGTGGGGGCTGCTCGCGCTGATGCTCCACTGCGAGGCCCGCCGCGAGGCACGGCGCACGCCGGAGGGAGGGTACGTGCCGCTCTTGGAGCAGGACGTGACCCGCTGGTCGGAGGAGACGATGGCGGAGGCGGAGTTCTGCCTGGACACCGCCGCCCGTGCCGGCTCCGTCGGCCACTTCCAGCTCGAAGCCGCGATCCAGTCGGTCCACGCGCAGCGTGCCCGGACCGGCCGCACCGACTGGGACGCCGTCGCCCTGCTGTACGAGGGGCTGGTGCGGCTGACGCCCACCGTCGGGGCGCTGGTCGGCCGTGCCGCCGCCGTCGCCGAGGCGCACGACGCGCCGGAGGGGTGGGCGCTGCTCCGGGCCGTCCCCGCCGCGTCGGTCGCGGGGTACCAGCCGTACTGGGCGCTCACCGCGCACCTGCTGGAGCGGATGGGGCGCCCCGCGGAGGCGGCCGGCGCCCTGGCCCGCGCCATCGGGCTGTGCGAGGACCCGGCGGTGCGCGACTTCCTGGTGCGCCGGGCAAGGGGCTCCCCGGCCGTAGACCAGGGGGAAACGAGTTCCGCGCGGCACCCGGGAGCGGGCGCCGCGCGGAACGGGTCCGGCGCGCGGCCGGACGACGGCTAGCGGTCGTTGTTCTGCGGGCCGGTACGGTTGATGTCCGGGGGCGTGGTCGCCTCCACGCGGCGGCTCTCCGCCTGCAGCGCCTCGGTGTTGGCCTCGGCGTTCTGCACGTTCCGCATAGCCTGCGTGTTGTCTTCCGAACCGGTCGTGCCCGAGCCGCCGGAGCCCCGGTTGGAAAGCCCCTGCACCGGGTGGCTCGTCGCCTCCGGGGCGGTGGCGTCGGTGCGCCGGGCCTGCGCCTCCAGCGCGTCGCGGTTCTGCTGCGCGTCCTGCACGTGCCGAACGTTCTCGGTGTTGTCTTCGGAGCCGTTGTTGCGATCCATGGGACCTCCCTCGGGGTCGGTTCGAGAGCCGCCCTCCCGTGGGCGGCGCCCCGTCACAAGGCGCAAGTTCCATTCCGGCAACCCTTTCCCTCCACCCGTACCGCTCACGTGAAGAGATCCCTGAAACGGCTTCCCCACCTCGGCGCCCTGCTGTTCGTCCTGGCGGCTGCCCCCGCGCACGTGGCGGCGCAGGACCCCGCGCCACCAGCCGCGGGGGAGCAGGCCGGCACCGCGGACGCGCTCCGCCGGCTGAAGCCGGGCACCCTCCTGCGCGTCCACACCTCCACGGCCGGCCGGGTGGAAGGTCCGCTGGTCCGCGTCACCCCCGAAGCCCTGGTGGTCGGCGTGGCGGGCGGGGAGCGCATCCTTCCCCTGGCCGACCTGCGCTCGGTGTGGGCGCGGGGGAGGCAGACCCGCCGGGGGGCGAAGCTCGGCGCCGTAGCCGGGGGTGTGGGCGGGCTGGTCTTCTCCGGCTTCATTGCAGCCCTCGCCTCGGCCGAGGGGGAAGACTCGGGCGACATCGGCCAGTTCGTCCTCGGCTCCACCGCGCTCAGCGCGGCGGGCGGCGCGCTGGTGGGAGGGATCGCCGGGGCGGCGTTCCCGCGCTGGCGGCGCGTAGTCGGGACGGGGAGCGAGGACGAGCCGTCCGGGGACGAATCCCTGGGCACCGTGCCGGAGGGGGGGCGGCGGTTCGCCTCGGTGGAAACCACGCTGGGGTTCGCGCGG
>JAFAYN010000306.1 GCA_019240375.1 Gemmatimonadota bacterium | reverse complement strand
GCCCTTGCCGATGCGGTCGCGCACCTCCTGGAACGACATCTCCACCCCCAGCTCCTTCCCCGCGTCCACGTACGACCGCGCGTGCGCGTCGTTGCTGTCGATCAGCGTACCGTCTATGTCCAGCAGGACCGCCCGGATGCGACTCATGTAGCTCCCTGGTTTCGATCGTTTCGGTTGATTTCAGCCTTCGACGGGCTTCAGCGGCGCCAGCGCCGGCCCGTTCAGCACCTCGCCGGTGGGTGCGAAGCGCGAGCCGTGGCAGGGGCAGTCCCAGCTCCGCTCCTCGCCGTTCCAGTGCACGATGCACCCGAGGTGGGTGCACACCGCCGAGCGCTCGTGCAGCGTCCCGGCCTCGTCGCGGTACGCCGCCACCTTCTTTCCGTCGCGCTGCAGCACCGCCCCGGTCCCCGGCGCCAGCGCGTCGGACGAGGTCGCCTCCCCCTTCCTGAGGTAGTCGGTGTACTGCACCGCCACGTCCAGGTTTTCCTTGAGGAACTCCTTGAGCGATTCGGTGGAGAGCGTCTTCCGCGACGGATCGTACAGCCTGGCCCACGGGTTCTCGCGCCCCAGGATCTGGTCGGAGATCAGGATCCCGGCGATGGTCCCGTGCGTCATCCCCTGCCCCGAGTCGCCGGTGGCGACGTACACGCCGCGGTTGGCCGGGTCCGGGCCGATGAAGGCCATGAAGTCGGTGGGCTCCAGCACCTGCCCCGACCAGCGGAAGCGGGTTTCGCCGACGGGGAAGCGGGCGCGCGTCCACGCTTCCAGCCGGGCGTAGCGCTCCTCCGCGTCGTCGTGGTGCCCGGTCTTGTGGTCCTCGCCGCCCACCACCAGGATCGGCTCGCCGTTGGCGGTGGAGTGCAGGCGGACGTAGTGGTACGGGTCCAGGTCGTCCCAGTACAGGAAGTCGGGGACCGCGCCGGCCGGGACCGGGGCCCCGATCACGAAGGTGCGGTAGGGGGCCTGCTTGGTGTGGATGGTGACGAAGTCGCTGATCGGCGAGTTGGTCGCCACCACCACCGCGTCCGCGCGCACGGTGTGCCCGCCGTCGGTGGTCACGCTCGGCTCGGCGCCGCCCTTCACCCCGGTCACGTGCGTCCCGGTGAAGACGTGCCCCCCGTCGCGGTGGACGGCCTTCGCCAGCCCTTCCAGGTAGCGGAGCGGGTGGAAGCGCGCCTGCCGGGGGAAGCGGAGGGCGGGGCCGCTGTCGAAGGGGGCGCCGGGGATACGCTCCACCCGCTCGACGTCGGTGAAGCCGGCGCGGCGCGCGGCCTCCAGCTCGCGGTCGAAGTCCTCGTTCTCCTCCGCCCCGTGGAACAGGTAGCCGTCCAGGCGCACGTAGTCGCAGTCGATCCCCTCCGCCGCCACGATCTCGCCGATGCGCTCGACGGCGGCCTGGTGGCTCTCGTAGGCGATGCGCGCCCCCTCGGGCCCGTGCACCTTTTCCAGCACGTGGAAGCGGTCGTCCATGGCGCTGGCGAGGTGCGCGGTGGTCTGCCCCGTCTCTCCGCCGCCCACCGCGTTGTCGTCCAGCACCACCACCCGCTTCCCGGCCCGGGCCAGGAGGTAGGCCACCGACATCCCCGCGATCCCCGCCCCCACCACGCACACGTCGACGCGCATGTCCTCCTTGAGCGAGGTGAACTCCGGCTGCGACCCGGTGGCCTCCCAGACAGACTCGGACCTTTCGGACGACTTCGTCATGCGTGCTCCTCCTCCGTTCGTCGTGTCCCCGCCATCCGCACGCGCCACACGTTCCCGCCGGCACCCAGGGGCGCCGGCCAGGGGGAGGGAGCGCACTGCAAGGTCGGTTCCGCCAGGGCGAGGGGCGTAGAACGTATGGACAGGCTTGGAAGGGAGGAGGGGACAAGGGACAGGTTATAGGGGACAGCCTGCAACTGCCCGCCCCCTCCCCCGCAAGCAGGGGAGGGAGCCAACTACAACAGCTCAAAGCCGTGCTCCCCTCCACCCTTGTGGGGGAGGGGCCGGGGGAGGGGGCCTGCTGGCCCTCGCGCGAGCGCCAGCCAAACAAAAACCCGCCCCGGTCTGTTCGACCGGAGCGGGCACTCTCCCACTATCCAGGTAAACTCAGCTGCCGACGATCCGCACCCCTCCCGATCCGGTCTCGATCTTGACCCGACCGCGCCCGTCGCCGATGCGCCCGCGGTAGTGGGAGCGGGTCGCGCGCGTCACCTGCGCCGGCACGTCCACGTGGATCCCGCCGCTCCCTGTCTCGATCTCCAGCTCCGCCCCGAACGAGGAGGGGACCGCCATCCGCACCGAGCCGGAGCCGGTGTCGATGTCCACCGAGCGGGCGGGCGCGGTGAGCGCCAGGTCCACGGAGCCGCTCCCCGTGTCCACCTTCACGTCCCCGGCGCGGACCCCCGCCAGCCCGATCCCGCCCGATCCCACGTCCACGCTGAAGTTGTCCACCGCCACCCCGGAGCCGTTCACCGAGCCGCTCCCCGTCTCCACCTTGAGCCGCCCGCCGCGCACCTCCGCCACCCGCACGCTCCCCGAGCCGGTGTCGATGTCCACGTCGCCCTCGGCGCGCTCCACCCGCACGTTCCCGGAGCCGACGTTGATCCCCAACGCCCCCCGCGTCCCCGACGACGCCACCGAGGCCGACGAGCTGTTCACCCGCAGGTTGCCGTTGACGTTGGAGATCTGGACGCTCCCCACCCCCTGGTGGATCGCCACCGTGCGCCCCGCCGGGACCAGCACCCGCAGGTCCGCGTACGCCTCCACGCCGCGCCCGCCGCCCGACACCGTCACCCGGTGGCCGCCCATCCCCCCGCCGAAGCTGCCGTCGTCGCGCACCTGGAAGGAGCTGTTGGAAAAGCGCCCCATCCTGGGATAGACGATCCGGTCGCCAGGGGTCACCACGCGCAGCGACGCGCCCTCGCTCGTGTTCCCCTGCTGGATGCGGAGCTGCCCTGCGTCCGAGCCGCCGCGGGTCACCTCCACCGCCACGTCCGCGCCGCTCCCCGCCTCCACCCGGACCTCCCCGGCCAGGTTGTACACCGCCGCCCGGTCGCCGCGCAGGGCGTACCGCTCCGCGCGCTGCGCCGCCAGGGGACTCCCCAGCGCCGCCAAGGCCAGCAGAGCCCCGCCCTGCCCGAGGACACGCACCCGCCGCGAGGTGGAATTCATCGCCATGCTCCTTTGTGGAAGGTCGTCGAGCGTGAGATCAGAGGTTGAGCCAGTAGTTGACCTTGACGAGGAGCACGTTGGTGCTCGGCACCCCGAACCGGTCGTCGAAGCCGAAGAGGCGGCGCACGTCGCGGCGCAGCCCGAAGCTCCCGTCGTGCATCGAGTCCTCGCGCCCCTGGCTCCACACCACGAAGAGCGTCGACCCGGGACGGTACTCCCAGCGCAGCACCGCGTTGGAGCGGAACTCCTTGACGTTGAAGTCGGGATCGTCGAAGCGGAGGTTGGGGACGCCGTCGCCGTCCGTGTCCGGGGCGTACACGCCGTCCACCGCCGCGACCGCCAGCGGGCGGAAGCGCCCCGCGAACCGGTCCGTCGCCACCACCCGGCTCCCGTCCTGCGTCAGCGCCACCTCGCGGAAGCGCGAGGCCCGCCCCGCGCTGACGAACGGCTGCGCGTACAGCTGCAGCGACAGGTTGGGGGTGAAGGTGTAGCTGAGCCGGGCGGTGAGCGCCGCCGTGGTCTGGTCCAGGTCGCCGAACACGTAGTGCGGCGCGCCGTCGTCCTTCGAGTTCACGTCCACGTACTGCCGCGCGTCGAGCTGGCGCGAGTAGGAGGGCTCCAGCGAAAGCTCGCTCCGCGCCGATGCGCGCCAGGTCAGCGAGGGGGCCAGGCTCCACGAGTAGCCGTCGGTCTCCTCCTCCCACGACCCGCCGGCCGACACCCCACCCGACACCTTGCGGCGGCTGTCGGAGTGGAAGCCCGCCCACGCGTTGGTGTTCCCCGGCACCCGGATGGCGGGGCCGCCGCGCAGCGCACGCACCGAGGTGACGGAGAACTCGTGGCCGATCCCGCCGTTCCCCCGCCAGAAGTTGCGGAGCTGGAAGCTCCCGTTGACGTTGCCGCCGTCCTGCGTGACCTCGCCCCCGAAGGTGGACGCCGCCCACCCGTTGAGGTTCAGGTTCCAGCTTCGGAAGGTCTTCCCCGCCTTCGACTTCCGGTACTGGAGGAACCACGCCCCCAGCGCCTGGTCCGCGTCGCGCTGGTACCCCAGGTCGTTCACCTCGAAGCCGGGGGAGCGGACGTTGGCCACCCCGCCCCAGCGCCAGTTCCCGCCGCCGATCCTGAGCAGCTCCGTCCCCGTCGCCCAGCCGGACAGCGAAGTGCGCGTGGGGTCGTAGGTGAGGTAGTCGGCGTCCGGGCGCTGGAAGTAGCGCGTGGACGCCCGCTGCGTACGCCGGATCGCCGCGCTGTCGCCCACCACGCTGCTCCCCAGCACCCAGGAGTGCAGCTCGTAGTTGCCGCCCCCGAAGCGGTGCCGCCCGTCGATCCCCCCGGCGTACGCCGCCGAGCGGAGGAAGCCCAGCCCGTCCTCGTCGCGCAGGTCGCGGTGCGTCATGGCGAGCACCCCGCCCACCGCGCTCTTCCCCTGCCGGAAGTCGCGGATCACCCGCGCCACCGCGTAGTTGGTCAGCGGCTCCACCGCGGTGGTCCGCTCGTCCAGCTCGCCGGGGAGGGTGTAGCGGGCCTCCTCGCGCCCGGTCACCGCGTCCAGCACCCCCACCGACCACCCGCCCGGCGTCTTCCCGGTCAGCTTGGCCGCGCCCAGGATGTTGCTCGACTGCGGCGTCACCTCGAACAGGGCGTCGTCGGGGATGCGCGACCCGCCCTGCGGCGCCCGGCCGATGCGGCGCGAGTAGAAGAGCGCCTCCGAACCGAAGTCGCCGTCCCCCGCCCCGATCCCGAAGCGGAAGATGTCGGCCCCCTCCACGAAGAAGGGGCGCTGCTCCGGTAGAAAGGTCTCGTACGCCGACAGGTTCACCTGCGACGGGTCCGCCTCCACCTGCCCGAAGTCCGGGTTCAGGGTGGCGGTGAGGGTGAAGTTGGAGGCGATCCCGTACTTGAGGTCCGCCCCAACCCCGGCAGCCGGGTCGTTGCGGCGGTAGAAGGGGTTCCCCCGGTCGAGCGGGGCGCGGGTGACCCGGGCCAGCGAGTACGGCTGCACCTCCATCCGCCGCGGCGAGGGGAGCCCTTCCAGCCCGCGCAGCTCGCCGAAGCGGGAAACCAGCCCCGACACGTTGGGGAGGAAGGGCGCCCAGAAGCTCTCCTCCCGCGTCCGCGCCACCTCGCGCTTGACGTTGAATCCCCACACCTTGCCGGCCGCCATGTCGCGCGCGCTGTAGCGGAGCTGCGACAGGGGGATGCGGAACTCCGCCGTCCACCCGAGCGAATCGACGCGCGCCGCGGCGTCCCACACCGCGTTCCACCCGTCGTCGTCGTCCCCGTCGTTGTAGATGAAGGCGTCCGTCTTCACCCCGCGCGGGTTCACCCCGAAGGCGTAGGCGGTGCGCCGGTCGTGGTAGCTGTCGAAGGCCACGATCACCCGGTCCGAATACGGGTTCTGGTCGCGGCGGGCGAGCTGCCCCACCACCGAGTCGGGGTGGGTGTCGTACAGCCGCACCCCCACGTACACGGCCTGGTCGTCGTAGGCGACCCACGCCTCCGTCCGCTGCGTGGCCGGGGCGCCGGGGTTGGGGGTGTACTGGACGAAGCCGCCGGCGGGCGACGCGGCGCGCCAGACCGCCTCGTCCAGGCGGCCGTCGATCACGGGCGCGGCCTGTCCCGAGGGAACCCGCACGGCGTTGACCGACTTCGACGAATCGGAGGGGGGCGAAAGGAGAACGGCCCCCAGGAGGGCGACAGAAGCGAGCATGGTCTGAATCGGGCGAAACGGGGAGAAGCCTGCCGGCCGGACCCGGCACAGGGGGGACTACGGGGGGCGCACGGGCGAGGTTTCAGCGGAACGGGCGGGCGGGGCATGCTTGATGCTGGGGCAGGACTTTATCCGACCAAAAGAGTGAGGCACGGCACCGCTACGAGCACCACGGGAGAGGTCATGGCGAAGACCAGGAAGACCAGGGCGCGTCCCCCGCAGGCGAACTCCACCACGGAAGACCCGGTCCTGTCGCACCTCGACGAGGCGAAGCGCGCCTACCGGGCGCGCCGGTCCGAGTGGGAGCACCGGGAATCGGAGCTGTCGGTGGCGCTGGAAGGGCGGGAGGCCGAGCTGGAGCAGACGCGCAGGGAGGTGGCGCAGCTCGAGGACCGCACCGAGGAGCTGAGCCTCCGGGTCGACGCGACCGAGGCGCGGCTGCAGGCCGAGCGCGAGGAGTCCGCGCGGCAGCACGAGCGGGCCGAGCAGCTCACCCGCCTCCTCAAGGAGATCCACCGCGCCCTGTTCAGCGGCGACGTGTACGACCTGATCCTCCGCGCCTGCCTGACCATCACCGGCGCCACGCGGGGGCTGTACGTCACCTGGAAGAAGGAGCGGGACACCCCGCGCATCCGGGCCGCCGTCGGGATCGACGGGTACCCCGCCTCACCCCCCTCCGCCTTCGTGCAGGCGCTCTGCGGCAGGGTGCTGGAAGACCACCGCTCGCTGGTGTGCAGCCAGGACGGCCTGTCCGACCTCCCCGAGCCCGCCTCCGCCGACGAGCGCTTCCGCAACTGCGTGGTGACCCCGGTGGTGCTCCTCCGCGACTTCGACGGGATCGTCATCGCCGCCGACAAGGAGGATGGCGAGTTCAGCGAGGCCGACGTGGAAGCGCTGCTCAGCGTGGGCGACCAGGCCGCCGTCGCCGTGCAGAACATGCACCTGGAGCGGGAGCTGCAGAACGCCTACATCTCCACCGTCAGCATGCTCGCCGACGCGGTGGAGGCCAAGGACCCGTACACCCACGGCCACTGCGAGATGGCGTCGCGCTACGCCCGCATGGTCGCCGACCGGCTCCAGCTCTCGGACTACGACCGGAGCGTGGTGTGCTACTCGGCCCTGCTGCACGACGTGGGGAAGATCGGGGTGAGCGACGGGGTGCTGAACAAGCCCGGCCCCCTTCTCCCGGAAGAGCGCGAGCTGATGCGGGCGCACGTCCGCGTGGGGTACGAGCTGCTCCGCAACGTCCCCGCGCTCCAGGCGGTGGCGGACGTGGTGCTGCACCACCACGAGTGGTACGACGGCTCCGGGTACCCGGACGGGATGAAGGGGGAGGAGATCCCGATCGCGGCGCGGATCGTGTCGGCGGTGGACGCCTACTGCGCCATGACCACGCGGAGGAGCTACAAGGAGGCGTACACCGAGGAGCACGCCCGGAGCGAGCTGCAGCGCTGCGCAGGGACGCAGTTCGACCCGCAGGTGGTGGAGATCCTGCTGAGCATCCTGTCCGACCCCGACTCGCACGACTGGGACGACGACTGGAGCGGCGAGTGCGGCGTGCTCCCCGACTTCACCCAGTTCCGGGAGCTGCGCGATATGCTGTGACCGGGCGGGGTGCGGCGGGGCTCCACAGCACCCGCCGCACCCGCCAGGCCAGGAGGATCGCCACCGTCGCCAGGGCGACGCTCAGCCCCGCCCACACCCCCGCCGGCCCCAGCCCCGCCCGGAACCCCAGCAGGTATCCCACCGGGACGCCGATCACCCAGTACCCCAGCACCGCCACCCACATGGGGACGCGCGTGTCCGCCGCCCCGCGCAGCGAGCAGAGCCCGGCCACCTGCGACCCGTCGAACACCTGGAAGACCGCCGCCACCGCCAGGAGCGACACCGCCACCCGCACGATGCGCGGATCGGAGGTGTACAGCCCCACCAGCCGGTGTGGGGCCAGGGCGAAGGTGGCGGCGCACACGGCCATGAACCCCACCACCAGCAGGTAGGTGGCGAGGACGGCGCGGTGCACCCCCCGCCGGCTCCCCGCCCCGATGTGCTGCCCCACCCGGATGGAGCCCGCCAGGCTGACCCCCAGCGCCACCATGAAGGTGATGCTCGCCAGGTTGATGGTGATCTGGTGCGCGGCCAGCTCCACCGGCCCGAACCACCCCACCATCACCGCGGTGAAGGAGATCAGCCCCACCTCCAGCCCGAGCTGCGCCCCGATCGGCGCCCCCACCGCGAAGATGCGCCGCAGCAGCTCCCCGTGGGGGCGCCAGTGCACCCCCTCGAAGGGGCGGAGGCGCGGGTGCACCAGCACGTACAGGAGCATCACCGCGAGCATCGCCCAGCGCGAAAGGGTGGTGGCCCACCCGCTCCCCACCACCCCCATCTCCGGGATCAGCACCGCGTTGCCGGCGATGTTGGCGCCCAGCCCCAGGAAGGTCATCACCGAGGCCGGGGTGGTGATCCCCATCCCCTCCATGTACTGCCGGAAGGCCAGGAAGAGGAGCGCCGGGAGGATCCCCGGGGCGAGCGCCGCCATGTAGCGCCCGGCCAGCTCCGCCACCTCCGGTTTCTGCCCGAACAGCCGCGCGATGGCGCCGCCCTCCAGCGTCAGCCAGGTCATGGGGACGCTGAGCGCCGCGGCCATCCAGAGCCCCTGCACCAGCACCTCGCGGCAGCGCTGCGAGTCCCCCGCCCCGTAGGCGTGGCTGACCAGCGGCGTCATCCCCAGAAGCGTTCCGCTGAAGAGCATCAGCAGCGCCACGAAGAGCGCGCTCCCCAGCCCGGCCGAGGCCAGCGCGTCCGCCCCCAGCGGCCCCACCATGATGGTGTCGGCGGTGGTCATCGCCACCTGCCCCAGCTGGGAGACGATGATGGGGGCCGCCACCCGGAGTAGCGCCCGCAGCTCGTGGGTGAAGAGCACGCCGCGGCGGCGCCGCCCCGAGCGGGGGAGGTGCGGACGGGCGGAGGGGACGGGCTTCAGCGCAGTGGGCATGACCGGTCGGACACGGGTGGCTCGGCACCCGCAAAAATAAACCCGGGCGCCGTGGTCCGGCACCCGGGTGGGGTGGAGCGCGGCGGCGCGTCAGGCGTCCGTCGCCACCGACCGTCGGTCGAGCGCCGGAGGGAGCCGGCGCTCCCCGGACGAGAGGAGGGCTTCCGCGAAGTCCTGGCGCTCCTCCATCAGCGCCAGCCGGCCGTCGATGCTGGCGAGCACGTCGCGGAGCTGCGCGATCTCCGCGCCGCGGTCGGGGAGGCGCTTCTGCGCGGTCAGCGCCTCGATCAGGTTGCCCAGGCGCTTGGTGATGGGGCGGAGGATGAGGACTCCCCCGGTGGTGACGATCCCCGTGACCATGACGACCATCGGAGCGATGCTTCCATCCATGACTAGATCCTGCGGGTGCTGGTGAGCGGACTGCGGGTGGCACACTCCCTACGGCGCCGGGAGGCTCCGGGTTTCAGTCGGCGGAGGATTCCCCCGTGGGCGCGGAACCGAGCGGCGGGCGAGGGCGCGCGGCGCGGCGGGCCGGCTTCTTCGCGCCCGCCACG
>JAFAYN010000116.1 GCA_019240375.1 Gemmatimonadota bacterium | reverse complement strand
GTGCGCGGCGACGGCCTCGAAGAGCGTCTGGCTCTTCAGCGCCGGGTAGGCGTCGCGGTGGGTGCTCATGAAGCGCAGCGGCCGCCGGTCGGCCTCGCCGCCCAGCTCCTGCCCCAGGTCGCGCACCAGCCCGCGGCGGGCGTTGTCCGCGATCCACTCGCTGAAGTAGTGCAGGCGGCTGGTGTAGCCGGCGCGCGTCCCGCCCCGGTAGCGCATCCGCTCCACCTGTTCGCCGAAGGCGTCCCACCGGGGCGGCCCGCCGTGCACCGCCACCCGCGCCACCGCGAGCGACGACTCCACCAGCGTCACGCAGTCGAACCGGGTGAGCCAGAGCGTCAGCGGCTCCCGCACCAGCGGGTCGGCGCCCCCCTTCAGGTACGCTTCCAGGGTGGACGCCTCGTACGGGGTGCCCAGCGCCAGCTCGCCCACGCGGGCCACCGCCCGTCCGAAGGCGACGTCGGGGCGGTCCAGCCCCTCGGTGCGCACGGTGGTCACCCAGCGGACCAGCCGGGCGCGGTCCTCGGCGGTTTCCGCGCTCCCCGCCGCCTGGGCGAGGGCGCGGAGCGGGTCGGAGAATCCCAGCGCCAGCGTGGCGGCGGCGCGCTGGAGCAGGGTGCGTCGGGAAATCGTCATCGAGCCTGATCTTTCGTGTGAAAAGTTTCCGGACGGGGCCGGCGGGCGCTCACACCTCTTCCTCCAGCACGGCCCGCAGGAGGAAGTCCAGCCGGTCGAGCCGCGCGCTCTCGCCGCGGGTTTCCAGCAATTCCTGCTGCCAGGCCGGGTCGATGCGGATGGCCTGCGCGAGCTGGAATGCCGTTTCCGAGGCCATGTCGATGGCCGGGACCCCGCCCTTGTGGTTCAGCACCTCGGCGAGCACGCGGTGGAAGAGGGCGATGGTGGTCCGCCGCCGCTGCACGATCCCGCGGCGCGCGCCGTCCAGGTCCGGGTACTCGTCCACCAGCGCCTCGTAGTACGGGGCTTCGGACTCGATCCCGTCCTCGATCCGGAAGCGCTCCGTTCCCTCGGTCAGGATCAGCGAGCGCCCGTCGGGGAGGGGCTGGAACTTGAGGATGTGGGCGATGCACCCCACCCGCCCCGGCACGGCGTCGAACGGGCCGAAGCGGTCCGGGTCGTGGTAGATCAGCCCGAACTCCCGGTCCCCCTCCAGGCACCACGCCATCATCTGCCGGTACCGCGGCTCGAAGACGTGCAGCGGCATCAGCGCTCCGGGAAAGAGCACCACCGGGAGGGGGAAGAGGGGGAGGCGTCTCATCGGCTCAGTCGGCGGCGATCCGCTCCCCGGCGCGGACCTCCCGCTCCCGCAGCGCCCGCCACACCCGCGGCGGCGAGAAGGGGAGCGAGTCCATCCGCACCCCCACCGCGTCGTAGATGGCGTTGGCGATGGCCGGGATGGAGGGGTGCAGCGGGCCCTCGCCCGCCTCCTTGGCCCCGTACGGCCCCTCGGGGTCGATCGACTCCACGATCAGCGCGCGCAGCTCCGGCGTGTCCACCGAGGTGGGGATCCGGTAGTCCAGGAGCGAGGGAGCGTCGTGCAGCCCGGCGCGTCCGTGCTCCGCGTCCTTGAAGACGTGCTGCTCCATCAGCGCCTCGCCGAACCCCATGTACGCCGACCCCTCGATCTGCCCCTCCACGATGGTGGGGTTGAGCGCCCGGCCGCAGTCGTGCGCCACCCAGATCGTCTTCACCTCCACGAACCCGGTCTCGGGGTCCACCTCCACCTCGGCCACGTGCGCGGTGAAGGAGTAGGCGGGGCTGGCGCCGATGGTGCCGCCGCGGTACTCGCCGTGCACGTCGCGCGGGGTGTTGTACGACCCGACGGAGCCCAGCGTCCCGTGCTTGGCCTCGGCCAGGTTGAACGCCTCGCGGATCGTCATCCCGCGCCCGGTGTCCAGCGCGTCCATCGCCCGGCCGCCGGCCAGGAGGACGCGCTTCGGGGGGATCTCCCACGCCTCGCCCACCGCGTCCTGCACCAGGAGCTTGAGCTTGCGCGCGGCGTCCACGCAGGCGTTCCCCAGCATGAAGGTGACGCGCGACGAGTACGCCCCCAGGTCCACCGGGGTGAAGTCGGTGTCGGAGGGGAGGACGCGGACGTGGTCGAGCGGCACCCCCAGCTCCTCGCAGACGATGTACGCCACC
>JAFAYN010000086.1 GCA_019240375.1 Gemmatimonadota bacterium | reverse complement strand
GAGGGGACGGTCCGCGGGACCGTCACCGAAGCGGGGTCGCGGCGCCCGCTGAGCGGGGCGCAGGTCGCCGTCGTGGGCACCGGGCTGGCGGCGGTGACCGACGCCGCCGGCCGGTACACGCTGGTGAACGTCCCCTCCGGGAACCGCCGTGTGCGGGCCTCCCTCCTCGGCTTCTCCGCCGCCGAGCGGGCGGTGGTCGTCGCGCCCTCCACGCCCGCGGAGGCGGACTTCGCCCTTTCGGCCGCGGCGGTCGCCCTCGACGAGATCGTGGTGACCGGGACCGCGGGCGCCGTGTCCCGGCGCACCGTCGGGAACGCGATCTCCACCATCAACGTGGCCGAGGTGAGCCACGTGGTCGCCAACAACAGCGTGACCGAGCTGCTCCAGGCCAAGGTCCCGGGGATGTCGGTGAGCGCCAGCAGCGGCGCGCCGGGGACCGCCGGGAACATCCGCATCCGCGGCGTCACCTCGCTGGCGGCGAACTCCGCCCCGGTGGTGTACGTGGACGGGGTGCGCGTCTACTCCGGACACGCGGGGAACTTCAAGAACAGCTACCAGCAGCCCTCGCAGGACCAGAGCGTCACCGCGGGCGGGGGCGGGCAGGCGGTCAGCGCGCTCGACGCGATCAACCCCGAGGACATCGAGTCGATCGAGGTGATCAAGGGGCCGGCGGCCTCCACCCTGTACGGGGCCGACGCGGCAAACGGGGTGATCCAGATCATCACCAAGAAGGGAAAGCCCGGGGAGCAGAAGCTGGAGTGGAACGCCCGCGTCCAGGCGGGGTCGTCGGACTGGGCTCTCGCCCGGCCGGCCAACTACACCACCTGCGACGCCGCGCACCAGGCGGCCGCGGCGGAGTGGTTCGGGTGCACGAGCGTCCCCACCGGCACCGTGCTCACCGAGAACTTCCTCGACCAGGTGCTCCAGACCGGCGGGCTGACCGGCTACTCGCTCTCGGTGCGGGGCGGCGGCCAGGGGTACTCGTTCTTCGCCGCGCTGGACGACACGGGCGAGGACGGCGTCTTCAGCAACAGCACCAGCGACCGGACGGGGGCCCGCGGCAACTTCACCTTCTACCCGACCGACAGGGTCGACTTCTCCGTCAACCTCGGCTACACCCGCAGCCGCACCAACATCCCGCTCCTGGACAACTCCTCCGGGGCGGTGCAGGGCGCGCTGATGTACCAGCCGGGGCGCACCCCCCTCCCGGGGCGCGTGTACGGTCTGGGGAACACCCCCGCCGAGCTGGCGCGGTACGAGAACTCGCTGAGCGGCGACCGGATCATCCTGGGGACGACGCTGAACTTCCGCCCGGCGGACTGGTTCCGGAACCGGCTGGTGATCGGCGGCGACCTGAACGCGGGGCGCGCGGTCCGCTACGTCCCCCGCAACGACATTGGCCTCCTCCCCACCGGCGGGCAGGTGACCGAGGGCTCCCCCCGGCAGACGGTGTACTCGCTGGACTACGCGGGGACCGTCGAGCGGGCGCTGACCGGGTCGCTGACCTCGGCGCTCTCCTTCGGCGCGCAGTACACCACCACCACGTACCGAAACGCCATCGCGCAGGGGACCAACTTCGAGGTGGGCAAGGCGTCCACCGTCAGCCAGGCCGACGTGCTGCGCGGGTGGGACGAGTTCAACCAGACCCGCTCGCTCGGGTTCTTCGGCCAGGAGCAGCTGGGGTGGTCCGACCGGCTCTTCGTCACCGGGGCGCTCCGGGTGGACAACAGCTCGGTCTTCGGCCAGAACATCAAGCAGCTCTACTACCCCAAGCTTTCCGTGTCGTACGTCGCCACCGAGGGGCCGGTCTTCCGCGGCCGGTCGTGGCTGGACGAGCTGAAGCTGCGGGCGGCGTGGGGGCAGGCCGGGAACGCGCCCGGGTCGGTGGCGCGCGAAACGTACTACATCATGGCGACCGGGGTGGACGCCTCCGGGCAGGAGATCCGCTACCCGGCGCTGGCGCAGATCGGCAACCCCGACATCCGCCCGGAGCGGGGGAGCGAGTTCGAGGCGGGGTTCGACGCCGCGTTCCTCGGCAACCGGCTGGGGATCGAGTTCACCGCCTACGACAAGACCACCCGCGACGCCCTGATCCCGGTGCCGATCCCGGTGTCGGAGGTGGGGATCCCCAACTACAGCCAGCTCCAGAACGTCGGCCGGATCAGCAACCGGGGCCTGGAGCTGGGGCTCACCGGGACGCCCCTGCAGGGGCGCGCCCTGACCTGGGACACGCGGCTGAGCCTGTCCACCAACCGGAACCGGATCGCGGACCTGGGGATCGCGCAGGACACCATCCGCTTCGGCGCGGGGCCCACCGGGAGCGTGAGCCAGCTGCACGTGGTGGGGCACCCGCTGGGGGCCTTCTTCGTCCGCGACCCGGTGCTGGGCGCCGACGGGCAGTACACCGCGGGCCCGGTGCGCTACCTGGGGCCGTCGCTCCCCACCCGCGAGGCGTCGCTCTCCAACACCTTCACCGTGCTGGGGAACCTGCGGCTCTTCACCCTGGTCGACTACAAGGGCGGGAACTACCTCCTCAACGCCACCGAGTACTGGCGGTGCTCGCAGGCGGCGGTGTGCGAGGAGATGAACGACCCGTCCGTGCCGGCGGAGCGGAAGAAGCTCCTGACCAGCGTGGCGCTCAAGGACGCGGACGCCCTGTACACGCAGCGGGCCGACTTCGTCAAGCTGCGCGACGTCTCGCTCACCTACACCGTCCCCTCCACCCTCGCCCGGCGCTTCCGGACCGACCGGATGGCGCTCACCCTGGCCGGCCACAACCTGGGCTTCCTGTGGAAGGGCGAATACACAGGGCTGGACCCGGAGGTGTCGTTCGCGGGGCTCGACCAGCCCGGGGCCGACTACGCCTGGGTCCGGCAGGACTTCTTCACCATGCCCATGCTGCGGCGGATCACCGCCTCCATCGACGTGAGCTTCTGATCCCCATCCGGTTCGCGGAACCGAAAGGTGAAACCATGAAACGAACGAGCTTGCACCGTCGGCTGGGGGTGGCGCTCCCCGCGCTCGTCCTGCTCGCGGGGGCGGCGGGGTGCGACAGCCTCCTGGACGTGGACCGCAAGGACCTGATCCTCCCCGGCGACCTGCAGGGCGACCCCAACGCCGCGCAGGCGCTGGTGAACGCCTCCGAGAGCCAGTACAAGCGGGCCTTCAACTGGGTGGCCAACAGCGGCGCCGCCGCGACCGACGAGGCCATCTTCGCGCACGGCTGGTCGCCCTGGGAGGACTACGACGAGCGCGACCTTTCCGGCGTGGGGTGCCCCCACGACTGCATCGGCTACGGCTACATGGCGTCGGCCCGCACCACCTCGCGCAACAACGCCGTCGCGGCGAAGGGGACGGGGGCGCTGGAGGCCCGGGCCTGGGCGTACGCCGGGTACAGCACCCTCCTCCTGGCCGACTACCAGTGCCAGGTCGCCATCGGCGGGAAGCTGGTCTCGCGCGACGAGGCGTACGACACCGCCATCGCCTACCTGAAGCAGGCGGTGGACCTCGCCACCGCCGCGCGCAACGACACCCTGGTCAACCTGGCCAACGTGGGGATCGCGCGGGCCTACCTGAACCGGTGGAACCTGAACGAAGCCATCTCCTACGCCCGCAAGGTGGACCCGCAGTTCAAAGCCTGGGTCCGCTTCTCCTCCAGCCCCAACTGGGACGACTGGGTCAACGTCTACAACCTGTACAACCGCACCTCGGGGCTGCGCGATCCCAACGAGTTCAACCTGGCGCTCGACCCCAAGGACTGGAGCGCGGCGAGGACGGACCTCCGCCTCCCGTACGATCCGAGCCCCCGGCGGATGTTCACCAGCAAGCCGGAGGGGCGCGTGGGGCTGCTGCCGTACACGCCGTACTCCTTCGAGGGGTGGACCCCCGGGAACACCACCCGGATCCGCGACGACGCGGACATCATGTTCGCGTCGGGGCTGGAGGCGCAGCACATCCTGGCCGAGGCCAGTCTGTGGGGCGGGAGTGGCGGATGGAGCCAGGGCGAGGTACTGTCGTTCCTCAACGCGCGGCGCGCGGTGGGGGGGCACGGTCCGTTCACCGGTTCCGACCTCAAGGGCGAGGAGCGCGCGCAGCGGATGATGGACCTGTACTTCGCGGGGTACCGCCTCCCCGACCTGCTCCGCTACCAGGCCCACCACGGCGTGGACCTGTGGCCCAGGGGGGCGATGGGCGGGTACCCGGACGGCGTGCCGTACCGGTACGGCGGCGTGACCTGCTGGCCGGTCGGCCAGAGCGAAGGGATGAGCTGAGGCCATCCGCAAGGGCCCGGCGCGGGAGCGCCGGGCCCTTCGACCACCACGACCTCCACCACACCCGGAATCCCGAGGACCCGATGCCCCGATTCCAGCCGGGCGCGTACGCCCGCGCCTGTCTCCTGCTCGCCCTGGCGGGGTGCGCGCCCGCCGTGTCGAGCCCGCCCTCCGCCCCCCTCGCCCCGTCCCACGCGGCAGGGTCCCTCGCCGCCGCGGACCACGCCTGGGTGGAGCGCACCCTTCGCTCGCTGACGCTGCGCGAGCGGGTGGCGCAGCTGGTGATGCCCTGGGTGAGCGGGGAGTACGTCGCCGCCGATTCCCCGGAGTTCGACCACCTCCTCGACTGGGTGGAGCGGGAGCGGGTGGGCGGGGTGATCCTGTCCATTGGCCTCCCGCACAGCTACGCGGCCAAGCTCAACGAGCTGCAGCGGCGCGCCCCCCTCCCGCTCCTGGTGGCCTCGGACATGGAGAACGGCCCGGGGATGCGCATGGCGGGGATCTACGCCCTCCCGTACCTCCTCCCGCAGGGCGGAGGGACCGACTTCCCGCCGGTGATGGCGCTGGGCGCCGCCGGTTCCGACTCGCTCGCCTACGAGCTGGGGCGGGTGCTGGGGGCCGAGGCACGGGCGGTGGGGGTGCACATGACCTTCGGGCCGGTGCTGGACGTCAACTCCAACCCGGAAAACCCCATCATCAACACCCGTTCCTTCGGCGAGGACCCGGCTCTGGTCGCGCGGATGGGGGAGGCGTATATTCGCGGAACCCACGCCGCCGGGCTCCTCGCCACCGGAAAGCACTTCCCCGGGCACGGGGACACTCGGGCGGATTCGCACATCGAGCTCCCCACCATCACCGCCGACCGGGCGCGGCTGGACCGGGTGGAGCTGGTCCCGTTCCGGGCCGCGGTGCGGGGCGGGATCGACGGGATCATGACCGCGCACATCGCGGTGGTCGGGGTGCTGGGGCCGGACGCGCCCCCGGCGACGCTCTCGCCGTACTTCATGACGGACGTGCTTCGGAAGGAAATGGGCTTCGACGGCGTCCTGTTCACGGACGCCCTGGACATGGGCGGGGTGGTGAAGCGCTACGGGGACGAGGACGCGGCGGTGCGGGCGGTGGAGGCGGGCGCGGACGTGCTGCTCATGCCGCGCAGCGTGCACTCCGCGATCGAGGCGGTGACCGCCGCGGTCCGCTCGGGACGGATCCAGGAGTCGCGGATCGACGCTTCCGTGCGGCGGGTCCTGGAGATGAAGGCGCGCGCCGGGCTTCGCGGCGGGCGCCTGGTTCCGCTGGACGGGGTGGACCGGGTGGTGGGGATCCGCGCCCACACCGAGCTGGCGCGGCGGATCGCCGAGCGATCCATCACCCTGGCCCGGGACGACCGGGGGCTGGTCCCGCTCGCGGGGAGCGCCCGCCGGATCCTGGTCGTCACCTACGCCGATCCCACGGACATGGTGGCCGGGCGCGCCTTCGACGCCGCCCTGGCCGAAGGCGGTGCCCGGGTGGACCGGGCGCGGGTGGACGACCGCACCACGCCGGCGGAGCTGGACTCGCTGCGCGCCGCCGCGGCCGGTGCCGACCTGGTGTTGGCCTCCGTCTACGTGTCTCCGCGCGAGCACCGGGGGAGCGTCGATGCCCGGGGCGGCGCGGCCCGGCTCTTCGAGGAGATCGCGGCCTCCGGGAAGCCGCTGGTCGCGATTGCCTTCGGGAGCCCGTACGTGCTGGGCGACTTCCCCTCGGTCCCGGCATACCTCCTCGCCTGGGGCGGGGCGGAGGTGAGCCAGCGGGCCGCCGCCCGCGCCCTCCTGGGGGAGTCCCCGATCACCGGACGGCTCCCCGTCTCGCTCCCTCCCCTGCTCCCGCGCGGCGCCGGGATCCGGCGCGACGTCCGGCCGCGCGTCGCGGCCAACCCTGTCCCGGAGGCCCGCCCATGAGCACCCACATGCAGCTGGCCCCCATCGACTGGGCCATCGTCGCCGCCTACTTCGCCCTGTCGGCGGGGATCGGCTTCTTCTTCACCAAGAAGGGGGGCGAGAGCCTGGACCAGTACTTCCTGTCCGGGCGCAACGTGAGCTGGTGGCTGGCGGGGGCCTCGATGGTCGCCACCACCTTCGCCGCCGACACCCCGCTGGTGGTGACCGGGCTGGTGGCGGCGCACGGGGTGGCGGGGAACTGGCTCTGGTGGAACATGCTGATGAGCGGGATGCTCACCGTGTTCTTCTTCGCCCGGCTGTGGAGGCGCGCCAACGTCATGACCGACGTGGAGTTCGCCGAGATCCGCTACAGCGGGCGGCCGGCGGCCACCCTCCGGGGCTTCCGCGCGCTCTACCTGGCCATCCCCATCAACCTGATCGTGCTGGGGTGGGTGACCCGGGCCATGATCAAGATCCTCACCATCTCGCTGGGGATCTCGCCGGTGCTGGCGGTGGCGGTGTGCTTCGTCATCACCGTGGCGTACTCGGCCGGGGCGGGGATGTGGGCGGTGCTCTGGACCGACCTGATCCAGTTCGCCATCAAGATGTCGGCGGTCATCATCCTGGCGGTGTACGCGGTGCGGGCGGTCGGGGGGATGGACGCGCTCAAGACGGGGCTGGCGCGGCACTTCGGGAGCAGCGACGCCGCGCTCTCGGTGCTCCCGGTACAGGTGACGCCCCACGGGCTGGAGGCGTACACCTGGATGCCCTTCCTGGCGCTGGCCGTGTTCCTGTCGGTGCAGTGGTGGGCGGCCTGGTACCCGGGGTCCGAGCCGGGGGGCGGCGGGTACGTCGCCCAGCGCATCTTCTCCGCCCGCACCGAGCGCGACGGCGTCCTGGCGACGCTCTTCTTCCAGGTGGCGCACTACGCCATCCGCCCCTGGCCGTGGATCGTCACCGCGCTGTGCACGGTGATCCTGTACCCCAACCTGGCCGACCGCGAGTCCGGGTACGTTCACGCCTTCGTGGACCACCTCCCCACCCCCTGGCGCGGGGTGATGATGGCGGGGTTCGCAGCGGCGTACATGTCCACGGTGGGGACGCAGCTCAACTGGGGCGCCTCGTACCTGGTCAACGACTTCTACAAGCGCTTCGTGAACCGGGATGCCCGCGAGAAGCACTACGTGGCCGTTTCCCGCGCGGCGACGGTCTTCCTCTTCCTGGCCTCCATCCTGGTCACCTGGCAGATGGAGACGGTGGAGGGGGCGTGGAAGTTCCTCCTGGCGCTGGGCTCGGGGACCGGGCTGGTGCTGATCCTCCGCTGGTACTGGTGGCGCATCAACGCCTGGTCGGAGATCAGCGCCATGATCGCCTCGTTCGTGGTGTCACTGTCCATGATGTACGCGGTGCGCGGCCGCTTCCCCGAGGGCGACCTGCGGGCCGACGCCTGGGTGATGCTCACCACCGTGGTGGTCAGCACCGTGATCTGGCTGGCCGTCACCTTTTTGACCCCGCCCGAGCCGGCCGCCACGCTGGAAGCCTTCTACCTGCGCGTCCGCCCCGGCGGACCGGGGTGGGCGCGGGTGTCGCGCGGGCTGGGGCTGGGGCGCGAGCCGATCCCCGGCGGCGCGCTCGCGTGGACGCACTGGATCGCGGGGATCGTGGCCGTGTACGGCTCGCTCTTCGGGATCGGCAAGCTGGTGTTCGGGGAGATCGCCACGGGGGCGGTCCTCCTCGCGGTGTCCGCGCTCGCCTTCCTCTGGATCGCGCGGGCGCTCGCCCAGGCTCCCCGGGAGCCTGCCCCTCCGACCGTCCGCGAGCCGTCGCGTGTGGAACTGGTCGGGGGGTAGAGGTGCAATTCGTGCATCTCGCCCGGGAACCCCTCTCGAAGACATTCAGAACGGTTAAAGGGAGACATGGCGCAAGTTCGTGAACGGGTACCCGTGGTGATCGTGGAGTACGACGAGATCGCGCGTACCGTCGCCCGGCGGATCGCCGAGGTCATGCAGGCCAAGCGCGAGTCCGGGAAGCCGCCCGTGCTGGGGCTGGCGACGGGGAGCACCCCCATCGGCGTGTACCGGGAGCTGATCCGGATGCACCGGGAGGAAGGGCTCGACTTTTCCGACGTCGTGACCTTCAACCTCGACGAGTACTACCCGATGGACCCGAAGAGCATCCACTCGTACCACCGGTACATGTGGGAGAACCTCTTCGAGCACATCAACATCCGCCCGGAGAACGTGCACGTCCCCCGCGGCGACCTCCCCCGCGAGGAGGTGGAGGCGCACTGCGCGGCGTATGAGCAGGCGATCCGCGACGCCGGCGGGATCGACTTCCAGATCCTGGGGATCGGCAAGACGGGGCACATCGGCTTCAACGAGCCCGGCTCGGGGATGGAGTCGCGCACCCGCCTGATCGCCCTGGACACGGTGACCCGGCGCGACGCCGCGGCCGACTTCTTCGGCGAGGACAACGTCCCCACCGAGGCGATCACCATGGGCGTCGCCACCATCATGGAGGCGCGCGAGATCGCCCTGATCGCCACCGGCGAGCACAAGGCGGTGATCGTGCGGCGCTCGGTGGAGGGGGAGCCCGACCCGGACGTGGCCGCCACCTACCTGCAGGAGCACCCCGCCGCCGCCTTCTACGTGGACCCGGCGGCCGCGGCGGAGCTGACCCGCATCAAGACGCCCTGGGTGGTGGGCGAGGTGAAGTGGACCCGCAAGCTTGAGATCGAGGCGGTGATCTGGCTGAGCGGGAGCACGGGGAAGTCGGTGCTCAAGCTGGACGCCGAGGACTACCGCGAGCACCACCTCTCCTCGCTCCTGGCGCGCTACGGCGCGGCCGGGCCGCTGAACGGCGAGGTGTTCAACGCGCTGATCTCCAAGATCCGCGGCAGGAGCAAGCTCCCCTCGGGGAAGCGGATCATCGTCTTCTCGCCGCACCCGGACGACGACGTGATCTCCATGGGGGGGATCCTCAACAAGCTGCACCAGAACGGGAACGAGATCACCGTCGCGTACCAGACCTCGGGGAACATCGCGGTCTTCGACCACGAGGTGCGGCGCTACATGGACTTCCTGCGCCGGTTCGACCGCGACTTCCACGTGGCCGACGGGCAGGTCACCGAGCTGACCGACCGGATCGAGGGGTTCCTGGACAGCAAGCACCCCGGGCAGGTGGACATCCCCGAGGTGCAGCGGATCAAGCAGCGCATCCGCGAGGCCGAGGCGGTGTCCGGCATCGAGACCTTCGGGATGAGCCGCGAGAACGCCTGCTTCCTCAACCTCCCCTTCTACCAGACGGGGAAGGTCCGCAAGGACCCGATCGGTCCCAAGGACGTGGAGATCACCCTGCAGCTCCTGGAAGAGCAGCGCCCGGAGCTGGTGTTCGTGGCCGGCGACCTGTCCGACCCGCACGGCACCCACCGCATGTGCCTGCAGGCGGTGGAGCAGGCGCTGCAGCAGTACTCGGGCGACCCGCCGGAGCTCTGGTACTACCGCGGCGCCTGGCAGGAGTGGCCGGTGTCCGAGGCGGACGTGATGGTCCCGCTCTCCGAGGACGAGCTGGAGCTGAAGATCCTCGCCATCTACAAGCACCAGAGCCAGAAGGACCGCGCCCCCTTCCCGGGGCAGGACGAACGCGAGTTCTGGCAGCGGGTGGAGGAGCGGAACACCGCCACGGCGCGCATCGTGGACCGCCTGGGGCTTCCCGAGTACTTCGCCATGGAAGCCTACGTGGTGCGCAAGAACGGTCAGCGGCTGGAGCCGGAAACGGTCCCCACCAGCGCGCTGGGCGACCCGGCGCGGATGCGCCGCGCCACCGACCACCCGGCCTACGGGTCCGGGAGCACGCCCGGGCTGGGGAGAGGCGCCGGGAGCGAGGTCGGCGAGCTGGGCGGCCAGGCGGTGCGGGGGTAGGCCGCGTTGCCGACCCGATACATCGCGGGGGTGGACGGTGGGGGGACCAAGACCACCGTCGCCCTCGCGGACGAGCAGGGACGGGAGCTGGCCCGGCGGGTGGGACCCGCCGGGCTGGTGGACCCGCGCGACCCGACCGCCGCCGCGGAGATCGTCGCCAGGGTGATCCGGGAGGCCATCGACGAGGCGGGGATCGGCCACCCCCCGGAAGCGCTCTGCGCGGGGCTGGCCGGGGTGGGGAACGCCACCGAGCGGCAGGCGGTGGAGGATGCGCTGTCCGCCGCCGGGCTCGCCGGGCGGGTGCGGGTGGTGACCGACGGCGAGATCGCGCTGGACGGGGCGCTGGGGGGCGGGGCGGGGATCATGGTGATCGCCGGGACCGGCTCCATCGCCTACGGACGTGCCGAGGACGGCCGCGAGGAGCGGTGCGGCGGGTGGGGGATGACGGTGGGCGACGAGGGGAGCGGCTACGCCATCGGCCGCGGCGGGCTGGCCGCCGCCCTCCGCGCCGACGACGGCCGCGGCGAGCCGACCCGTCTCCTCCCCCTCTTCCTGGAGGTGCTGGAGCTGGCCGACACGCTGGGGATCCCCCCCTGGGTGGGACGCTCGTCCAAGGCCGAGATCGCCGCGCTCTGCACGCACGTGATCGTCGCCGCCGGCGAGGGGGATGCCGTCGCCCGCGCGCTGGTGGAGCGGGAAGCGCGCCAGCTGGCGCTGCACGTGGTCGCCCTGTACGCCCGCCTGGGTCCCTGGACCGCGCCGGTCCCGGTGGTCTTCCACGGCGGGGTGCTGGGGACCGAGCTGTACTCCGGGCTGGTGGCCCGGGCGCTGGACGAGACCGGCCACCCCTTCCAGGTGCGCCCCCCGGTGGCCGACGCGGTGGCCGGGGCGCTGCGCTACGCGCGGGCGCTCCTGGCGCACGCCTGAGGCCGGCTCCGCACGCTTCATCCTGATCCGCCCCCTTCGCTCCGACCGTTCATGCCGAAGCTCCGCAGCTCCCTGGTCTCCACTATCGCCGCCGCTTTCTCCGTGGTCGCCCTGTCCGGGTGCGCCGCGAACCCCTCCGCGTCCACGGCGCCCGGCATGCCCACCTACGACCTGCTGATTCGCGGCGGGCGGATCGTGGACGGGACGGGGAGCCCCTGGTACCGGGGCGACGTCGCCATCACGGGGGACCGGATCGTCGCCGTGGGGCTCATGCCGCGGGCCCGCGCCCGCGACACCATCGACGCCACCGGGCTGGTGGTGGCCCCCGGCTTCATCGACATGCTGGGGCACTCCGAGTACCCGCTCCTCCGCGACGGGCGGGCGATCTCCAAGATCACCCAGGGGATCACCTCCGAGATCACCGGCGAGGTGACCAGCGTGGTCCCCGTCCCGGCCAGCACCGGCGGACAGGGGGAGCCCGGCGACGAGCGCGCGCCGCGGTGGCGCGACCTGGACGGGTACTTCCGGGTGCTGGAAGCGGCGAAGCCCGCCATCAACCTGGGGACCTTCGTCACCGTCGGCTCGGTGCGCCGCGCGGTGATGGGCGACGCCTCCCGCGCCCCGACCCCGCAGGAGATGGAGCGGATGAAGGGGCTGGTCGCGGAGGCGATGCGGCAGGGGGCGATGGGGCTTTCCACCGGGATGATCTACGCCCCCACCTCGTTCGCCTCCACCGAGGAGGTGACGGAGCTGGCGAAGGTGGCGGCGGCGTACGGCGGCGGGTACGCCTCGCACATCCGCTCCGAGGGCGACCGGCTGGTGGAGGCCATCCACGAGGCGATCGGGATCGGGGAGGGGGCGGGGACCTGGGTGCAGATCCACCACCTCAAGGCGTCCGGCCGCCCCAACTGGGGGAAGATGCGGCAGGCCGTCGCCGCCATCGACTCGGCCCGGGCGCGCGGGGTGGACGTCAGCGCCGACCAGTACCCGTACGCCGCCTCCGGGACCGACCTGGACGCCATCATCCCCAACTGGGCGCACGCCGGGGGGACGGACTCGCTCCTGGCCCGGCTGCGCGATCCGCAGGCGCGGGCGAGACTGCGCGAGGAGCTGGGCGGGAGCGGGGGCGGCGGCTCCGACTGGCGGATCGGGACCTCGGCCGGGGGGCCGCACGGGGTGATGATCGCCGGAGTGGGCGCGGACTCGCTGCGGAAGTACCAGGGGATGCGGCTGGACGAGGTGGCGCAGGCGCGCGGGCAGGAGGTGGTGGACGCGCTCTTCGACCTGCTGCTGGCCGACCGGTCGCGGACCGCGGCGATCTACTTTTCCATGTCGGAAGAGGACATCGAGTACGGGATGCGGCAGCCGTGGGTGAGCGTGGGGATCGACGCCGGGGCGCGGGCGGCGGACTCCACCGTGGCGGAGCACCCACATCCTCGCGCGTACGGGTCGTTTCCTCGCATCCTCTGCCACTACGTGCGCGAGCGGCACGTGATCACGCTGGAGGACGCGGTGCGGAAGTTCAGCGCCCTGCCCGCGGCGCGGGTGGGGCTGGCGGACCGGGGGGTGGTCAAGGCGGGGATGTTCGCGGACCTGACCTTGTTCGACCCGGAGACGGTGTGCGACCGGGGGACGTTCGAGAACCCGGTCCGGACGGCGGTGGGGATCCGGCACGTGCTGGTGAATGGTGTTCCGGTCGTGAGGAACGGGGAGGTTACTGGCGCGCGTCCGGGGCGTGCTTTGCGGCGGGGTGGTTCTGTGGGTGCCCGGTAGGGTTCTGGCTGTCTTGGCGGGCCGCTCCAGAGCCCGGCGGTACTGCTGCCGGTCTCTTCCGCGGGGCCGGGGAGCCTGCCGATACAGCCGGCAGTCTCCCCGACCGCTACGGGAGCCACGCCCAAACCGCCGGGCGCGTCTCCCTCGCAACAGCATGTGGGAACGGCAGGGAACTGCAACGGCGAAAAACACGCGGGGCGGGCATTCGCGCGAATGCCCGCCCTGCTCTCTGTCCTGCCGTCTCGGTCCTCGAAACGCCGGGCTGCTCCCTACGACGGGCCGAGGAGCGAGAGGAAGGTATCGGTGCCGCCGCTTCCGGCCGGGGGCGCCGGAAAGCGGAACCCGCCCCCCGTCCGCGCAGTGGTGTCCACGACCTTGAGGAGCATTTCCAGCTCGCCGATCAGCTTCTTCAGGTAGTAGCGGTAGATGGTGCCGTACCCGAACGCGCTGACGCCGCCCAGCCCCGCTATTGCGCCTCCCGCGAGCAGCGGGAGGAGGGCGCCGGACGCGATCGCGGCCGTCACGGCGATCGTCATCCCCAGCCCGCCCGTCACACCGGAGAGCGCGAGCCCCACCCACACGTTGCGGCGCAGGCCGGGGCGCAGGTCGCCGCGCAGGGTGAGCTCGCACCCGGTCCTTTCCCCCAGCGGCACCGCCCGGAGCGAGACGTGGAGCTGGGACAGGTCCACGGTCGTCGCCGCGTAGGCGAACGGGGTCATGGAGGTGCTCCCCGACATGGTGATCCGGGGGAGCTGGAAGACGAGCACTCCCCCTTCCAGCGGCAGCCCCCCGAGCGAGTCCACCAGCGTCATCCCGTACGGCTGGGAGGGGAAGACGCGCTGCATCGCCTCCAGCACCACGGACGGCTCCGCGTCCACGATCCGGGAAAGCTGGATGCTCCGTTCCCGCGTCCGGAGCATCCGGCTCCCCACCCGGTCGACCCAGGGCGCCAGGTCGGCCGCTTCCTCCCCCAGCGTTTCCTGCTCCAGCAGCGCCTGGCGGATGAACTCCACCGAGATTCCGGCCTCCACGGCCGCCGACTCGACGTCCTCACGCCGGAAGCCGCCCGGCTCGCTCTCCTCCCCGGTCTGAGCCTGGATTCTCCGGCGGGCCTGCTGCTCCAGCCGCTCGACCGCCTCCGCCTGGAGCTGCGCGGCCCGGCGCAACGCCTCGCGGGCTCTTTGATCGGAAAGCAGGTCGGAGCCTGCGGAGGGCGTCCGTTCGGGGAGTGGCTGCGGCATTCGGCCTCGTGATGGACGGCGGTTGGACGTTGGCAGGGAAGAAGATAACTCGCGGGGCGACGGCTTGGAACCGCTGGCTTCCGGTGTGTGGTGGCGGGCCGCTCCAGAGCCGGACGAAACTACCGTCCGTCTCTTCCGCGGGGCCGGCGAGCCTGCTGGTACTGCTGGCAGTCTCCCCGACCGCTACGGGAGCCACGCCCGAACCGCCGGGCGCGTCTCCCTCCGCAACATCTTCTGGGAACCGCAGGGAACGGCGGAACGACAACGAAGGGCCGGCATCCGCGTGGATGCCGACCCTTCTCTTTGACCTGCCGTGCAGCCTTCCCCCAGAATTGGGGGAAGGTGGCGAGCCTGCGAGCCGGATGGGGGCGTACCGAGCCGGGGTATCACAGGCCCTCACCCCCGACCCCTCTCCCAATGCTGGGAGAGGGGAGCACTGGGGCTTCGTCTGCGTCCGCCTACACCCGCTCCAGGAACTCCAGCCTCACCACCCTCGTCCCGTGCCCGGCGAAGTCCACCTCGGCGCGGTCGTTGTTGATCTCCAGCACGATCCCCTCGCCGAAGGTCTCGTGGCGCACCTCCTCGCCCGCCCACAGCACGTGCGGCTGCTCCTCGGAGGGCTGCGTGGCCGGCGACTCCCCGACCATGGCGGGGACCTCCACCGTCGCGGGGGCGTGGCCGCCCCGGTCGGGGTTGCGGTCCGGGTCCGCGTCGTTGTCGCAGTGGCCGCAGCGGAAGTCCTCCGGGTGCTCCTCGCCGAAGTACTCCAGGATCATCCGGGTACGGCACTTCGCGGTGCGGCAGTAGCGGACCATCGCCTCCAGCTTCTCGCGGTCGCGCTTGCGGCGCTCCTCGTAGTCGATCAGCTCCCGGCTCAGGTCCGCGGCGGTCACGTCCGGCGCCAGCCGCTCCCACATCCCCCCGCGGTGCTCCCGCACCATCCCGTGCCGCTTCAGCAGCGTCAGGACGATGCGCGCCTTGCGCCTCGGGATCCCCGACATCTCCGCGATCTCCTCCAGCTCGCGCCGCTCCTCCGCCGGCATGGCGTTGACGATGCGCGCCACCTGCGCCGCCTCGGTGATGTCCG
>JAFAYN010000036.1 GCA_019240375.1 Gemmatimonadota bacterium | reverse complement strand
CAACCACTACCCGCAGGACATCGAGCGCACCGCCGCCGCCAGCCACGACGGGCTCCGCTCCGTGAGCGGGGTGGCGTTCAGCATCGAGGAGGGCGGGCAGGAGCGCCTGGTGGTGGTGCACGAGCTGGCGCGCCACGCCATCCGCGCCGACGTGGAGGAGGTCGCCGCCTCGGTGCGCGGCGCCGTGGCGACCGAGCACGGGCTGGAGGTGCACGCGGTCGCCTTCATCGGCCCAGGCCGCATCCCCAAGACCTCCAGCGGCAAGCTGCAGCGGCTGGCGTGCAAGACCGCCTTCCTGTCCGGCGAGCTGGAGGTGATCGGGGTCAGCGCCCCGCGCGAAGCCACCCCGGAGCCGTCCGCCGCGCCCGGGGGCCCGCTGCGCGAGACGCTGGCCGCCGCCGGGCCGGAGCAGAGCCCGGCGCTGATCGAGGCGTTCCTGCTGGAGCAGGTGGCGCGGGTGCTGGACGTGTCTCCCGCGGCGCTGGACCGGAAGCGCCCGCTGGTGAGCTGGGGGGTGGACTCCCTCCAGGCGGTGGAGCTGAGCGACGCGGTGCGCGCGCACCTGGGCGTCACGCTGGATCCCACCCGGCTGCTGGACGAAGCGGGGATCGAGCGGCTGGCGGCGGAGCTGGCCGACGAGGCGGCGGCGGCCGGCGCCGTGCCTGTCCTCCCCGCCGGCCTGCACGTGTTCCGCCCCGGCGAGGCGGGGGAGCGCCCGCTCTCCTTCGCGCAGGAGCGGCTCTGGTTCCTGGACGCGCTCCACCCCGGCGAGCCCACCTACAACGTCCCCGCGGCGCTGCACCTGTGGGGGAAGCTGGACGTGGCGGTGCTCCGCCGCGTCCTGGACGAGATCGTCCGGCGGCACGCGACGCTGCGCACCGTGTTCCGCGAGGTGGGCGGCGCCCCGGTGCAGGTGGTCGCGCCGGCGGCGCGCGTGGCGCTGGCGACGGTGGACCTGGGCGGGCTGCGCGAGGAGCGCCGCGAGGCGGAAACGCTGCGGCGAATGCGCGCCGAGGCCGAGCGCCCCTTCGACCTGGCGGCGGGGCCGCTCTTCCGCGCGACGCTGCTGCGCGCCGGGCGGGGGGAGCACCGGCTCCTCCTGAACATGCACCACATCGTCAGCGACGGGTGGTCGGCCGGGGTGTTCCTGCGCGAGCTGTCGGCGCTGTACGAGGCGTTCGCGGCGGGGCGCCCCTCGCCGCTCCCGGAGCCCGCGGCGCAATACGCCGACGTGGCGGATGCGCAGCGCGCCCGTCTCGGCGGCGCGCTCCTGGACCGGCAGCTCGCCTACTGGCGCGCGCGGCTGGCCGCGCTCCCGGTGCTGGAGCTCCCGGTCGACCACCCGCGCCCGGCGGCGCCGACCTCGCGCGGGGCCGCGTACCGCTTCGAGCTGCCGGCGGAGCTGGGGAGCGGGCTGCGCGCGCTGGGGCGGCGCGAGGGGGCGACCGCCTTCATGACGCTGCTCGGCGCCTGGCAGGCGCTGCTGGCGCGCTACGCGGCGCAGGACGACGTGGTGGTGGGCGCCACGGTCGCCAACCGCAACGACGCGAGCACGCGGGAGCTGATCGGCTTCTTCGTCAACACGCTGGTCATGCGGACCGACCTGTCCGGCGACCCCACCGTGGGCGAGCTGCTGGGGCGGGTGCGGGAGGCCACCCTGGGCGCCTTCGCGCACCAGGATCTCCCGTTCGAAAGACTGGTGCAGGAGCTTCAGCCGGAGCGCGCCGCCGCGCGCCAGGCGCTCTTCCAGGTGGCGCTCAACTACCAGACCACCTCGCTGGAGCCGTTCGAGCTGCCGGGGCTGAGCGTGGAGCCGCAACTCCTGGACACCGGCCGCGCCAAGTTCGACCTGACGCTCCACCTCGGCGAGTACCGCGACGGCCGTGTCTGGGGCGTTCTGGAGTACGCGACCGACCTGTTCGAGGCGGCGACGCTGGCGCGGATGGCCGGGCACTTCCGCAACCTGGCCGCGGCGATGGCCGCCGGGGCGGAGCAGCGCCTGTCGGAGCTGGAGCTGCTGGGCGACGCGGAGCGCGCGCAGGTGCTGGTGCGCTGGAACGACACCACGCGCGACTACCCGCCCGACGGGTGCCTGCACGGCCTGTTCGAGGAGCAGGTCCGGCGCACTCCGGGCGCTATCGCGCTGGTGCACCACGGCGAGGTGCTGAGCTACGCCGAGCTGGACCGCCGCGCCAACCGGCTGGCGAACCACCTGCGCGGGCTAGGCGTGGGGGCGGAGGTGCGCGTGGGGGTGTGCCTGGAGCGCACGCCCGACCTGCTGGTGTCGCTGCTGGCGATCCTCAAGGCGGGCGGCGCGTACGTCCCGCTCGATCCCGCGTACCCCGCCGAGCGCCTGGCCTACATGGTCGAGGATGCAGGCGCGCGGGTGGTCGTCACGCAGGACCAGTTCGCGGACAGGCTCCCGAGCGAAGGCGTGCGTCTCGTGCGTGTGGATGCCGACCGGGAGCGGATCGCCGCGCAGAGCGCGGACGCGCCGGAAAGCGGCGTCACGGCGGAGAACCTGTCGCACGTGATCTTCACCTCCGGCTCCACCGGCCGGCCGAAGGGCGTGATGATCCGGCACCGGAGCGCGGCGGTGCTGATGCACTGGCTGCGGGAGAACGTATCGGACGAGGAGCGTTCCTCCGTCCTGTTCTCCACGTCGATCAACTTCGACGTGTCGGTGGCGGAGATCTTTGGCACTCTCTGCTGGGGCGGCACCCTCGTCCTGGTGGAGAACGCGCTGGAGCTGCCCGCCGTCGCGGACCGGAACATTGTCTACGCGAGCATGGTCCCCACCGCCGCGGCCGAGCTGCTGCGCAGCGGCGGGATCCCGGCCAGCGTGCGGACGCTCAACCTCGGCGGCGAGGCGCTGCCGAACGACCTGGCCCAGGCGCTCTACTCGCTGGGGACGGTGGAGAAGGTCGGGAACCTGTACGGCCCGACGGAGGACACCACGTACTCGACGTACTCCGTGGTGGAGAAGGGGGGGGCGCAGGTCTTCGTCG
>JAFAYN010000550.1 GCA_019240375.1 Gemmatimonadota bacterium | reverse complement strand
TACTCCTCCGGCTTCAGCTTCTTGTCGCGGGCACGCCCGGCCAGCTCCTTGACCTCCTGCGAGATCTCGCCGACGCCCTTGCGGTCCGCGTCGCGGATCACCGGGGTGATCAGCCCCTCGTCCACCGCCACCGCCACGCCGATGTTCACCACGTCGTACAGGCGGATGGACTCGCCCGTCCACGAGGCGTTGACCCACGGGTGCCTGCGCAGCGCCGCGGCGACCGCTTTGATGATCAGGTCGTTGGGCGAGACCTTGACCCCCTCCTTCTCGTAGCGCTGGTTGATCCGCTTGCGCAGCTCCATCGCCTCGCCCATGTCGATCTCGACGGTGAGGTAGAAGTGCGGGACCGGGCCGGACGACATCGCGAGCCGCTTGGCGATGGTCTTCCGCATCTGGCTGAGCGGGACCTCGCGGAAGCCCGCCCCCGCGGGCGCGGCCACCGGCGCGGGAGCCGCCTGCGGGGCCTCGGCCTCGGGGGCCTGGGCCGTGGCCGCCGCGGGACGCTGCGCCCCGGACTGCACCGCCTGCTCGATGTCGCGCTTCACGATGCGACCGCCGGGGCCGCTCCCCTGCACCCCGCCGATCTCCACGCCGGCCTCGGTGGCGAGCCGGCGGGCCAGCGGCGACGCCTTCACGCGCCCGTTCTCGGCCCCGCCCTGCGCCTGCTGCCCGCCCGTCTGCTGGATGGAGCGGTCGTCGGAGGTGGCGGCGTTCACCTTGTCGCCGGGGACCGGGGTGGGCTTCTCGCCCGGGACGGTGCGGTCGGCGGTGCCGCGCTCGGCCGAGTCGGTCTCGGTGTGCTCCGAGCCCGCCATCGCCCGGGCCGCCTGCGCCACGTCCCCGTCCTTCTTCCCGCCCGCCTGGTCCACCTTTTCGGCGGCCTGCTGCGGCGAGGCGCCGCTGCCGGGGGCCTGCGAGCCGCCGACCGAGCCGACCACGCCGGAGATGTCCTCGTCCGCGCCCGCGATCACCGCGATCAGCGACCCCACCGCCTGGGTGTCGCCCTCGTCGATCAGCCGCTTGCGCAGCACGCCCGAGCCGCGCGCCACCAGCTCCATGGTGGCCTTGTCGGTCTCGACCTCGGCCAGGACGTCGCCCTCCTTGACCTGGTCCCCTTCGTTCTTGAGCCAGGTTACGAGCCGCCCCTCCTCCATCGTGGGGGAGAGCGCCTCCATGTAGACTTTCGTTGCCACGTGTCTGTCTCCTGAGGGCTTAGCGGTACAGGACCCGGTTTACCTTCTCCACCACCAGCTCGGCCGAAGGCTTCGCCAGCTTTTCCAGCCCCTTGGCGTACGGCATCGGGACGTCGGCCTGGGTCACGCGGAGGATCGGCGCGTCTAGGTGGTCGAACGCCTCCTCCTGGATGATGGCGGCCACCGTGGAGGTGATCCCGCCGAACGGCCATCCTTCCTCCACCAGCACCACCCGGTTGGTCTTGGCGACGGTCTTCAGGATCGCGTCGGTGTCCAGCGGGCGCAGCGAGCGCAGGTCGAGCACCTCGGCGTCGATCCCGTCCTTTTCCAGCTTCGCCGCGGCCTGCAGCGCCACGTGGATCATCTTCCCGTGGGTGATGATCGACACGTCGCTCCCCTCGCGCTTGAGGTCGGCCACGCCGAGCGGGATCACGTAGTCGTCGTCCTCCGGGACCTCACCCTTGAGGTTGTACAGCATCTCGCCCTCGAAGACGCACACCGGGTCGTCGTCGCGGATGGCGGCCTTGAGCAGCCCCTTGGCGTCGGCGGGGGTCCCGGGCACCACCACCTTGAGCCCGGGGAAGTGGGCGTAGATCGCCTCCAGCGCCTGCGAGTGCTGCGCGCCCAGCTGCAGAGCAGCGCCGTCCGGGCCGCGGAAGGTGACCGGGATCTTGAACTGGCCCGCGCTCATGGACAGGAGCTTGGCGGCCGAGTTCCACACCTGGTCCATCGCCAGCATGGAGAAGTTCCAGGTCATGAACTCGATCACCGGGCGGATTCCCGTCATCGCCGCGCCGACGCCCAGCCCGGCGAAGCCCAGCTCGGTGATGGGAGTGTCCACCACCCGCATCTCGCCGAAGCGCTCCAGGAGCCCCTTGGACACCTTGTACGCCCCGTTGTAGACGCCGACCTCCTCGCCCATCAGGAAGACGTCGGGGTCGCGCTCCATCTCCTCGGCGAGCGCCTGCCCGAGCGCTTCGCGATATGTGATCACAGCCATCGGTTACCGGTCCCTTCCGTCGAAGTACAGACGCCCGTTGACGTTCTCGTCGGCGTAGATGTCCCTGTAAAGCTCCTCCAGCGGCGGCTCCGGCGACTGGTCGGCGAAGTCGGCGGCCTTTTCGGAGATCTGCTTGACCTCGGCGTCCATCTTCTCCAGCTCCTCCTGCGACAGGATCCCCAGGTCGTCCAGGAGGTTGGCGTAGATGCGGATCGGGTCGTTGAGCTTTTCCTTCTCCACGTCCTCCCTGGTCCGGTACACGCCCGAGACCGGGTCCGACATGGAGTGCCCGACGAAGCGGTAGGTGCGCGCCTCGATCAGCGTCGGCCCCTCGCCGGCGCGGGCCCGCTCCACCGCTTCACTGGTCACGCGGTACATGTCCAGCACGTCCATCCCGTCGGCGATGGCCGAGGGCATGGCGTAGGCGGTGGCCTTCTGCGAGATGTCGTACAGCGAGGAGGCGCGCTCCCACGCCGTCCCCATCCCGAAGCGGTTGTTCTCCACGATCACGATGAGCGGGAGCTTCCAGAGCGCCGCCATGTTCAGCGACTCGTGGAAGGCGCCCTGGTTGACCGCCGCCTCGCCCATGTACACCTGCATGACGCGGTCTTCCTTGCGGTACTTGATCTTCCAGGCCACGCCCAGGGCCAGCGGGATCTGCCCGCCGACGATCCCGTGCCCGCCCAGGTAGTTGTTCTCGGCCGAGAACATGTGCATGGAGCCGCCCTTGCCGCCCGAGCAGCCGTCCTGCCGGCCGTACAGCTCCGCCATGATCGCGTTCGGCTCCACCCCGCACTGCAGGGCGTGCACGTGCTCGCGGTAGGCGGTCATCACGTAGTCGTCCTTGCGCAGCGCGTGGATGGCGCCGATGGCGACCGCCTCCTGCCCGATGTACAGGTGGCAGAACCCGCCGATCTTGCCCAGCGCGTACGCCTCGGCCGACTTCTCCTCGAAGCGCCGCCCGAGGAGCATGTCGTACATCATCCGGCGCAGCTTCTCCGGCTCCAGCCCCTGCGTCCGGTCTTCCTTGCTGAGCTGCGGCTTCCCCTCGCGCTCCCAGCTCGCGTCCTGCGCGGGGGCGGACGGCGACGGGTGGTCGCGTGGGGTGCGGGGTTCCTGCGTCCTGGTTTCGTCCATGTCGCTATCGTGGTTCATGAAAGGGTGCCTGCAGCACCCGCTCGTACACGTCCCTGAGCGCGAGCGTGCAGCCGATCGACTCCAGCCGCAGCTCTTCGTCCAGTCCGCTCGTCTCGCTGAAGAGCCACAGCCCTTCCGCCTGGCGCGTGTAGCGCTCGATGCGCGGCTCGTCCTGGGCGACCAGGAGGTAGTCCCTGAGCGAGGCGAGCCGCCGGTACTGCTCCCACTTCCTGCCGCGGTCGTCCCCTTCCGTGGAAGGGGAGAGCACTTCCACCA
>JAFAYN010000577.1 GCA_019240375.1 Gemmatimonadota bacterium | reverse complement strand
CGTTGCAGGTCCGGGGTCGTCCCCGTATGCTGAATTTGGGGACCGATCGGGCACCTGGAAGGGAGGGAGCACGACGGGGAGATCGCGGTGGGTAGCCCGGTGGCGTGGCTCGGCCCGGACGGGACGCCCCTGCGGGGCTAGGGACGGGTGGGGGAGAGTGCGGACGGCGGCGCGAAGCCGACCAGCTCGGTGCTGGTGGGGTGGGCGAAGACGGCCACGTCCCCGTTCTCCAGCTGGCTGGTCCACACCGAGTCGCCGGGCGCCAGCCGGCTGGTCACCCGCTCGCCGTCGTGGAGCTCCACGGGGGCGACGGCGTAACGCAGCTCGTGCTGCTGCGTGGCGGGGATGTAGGCGTCCGGGTACTGGTAGCGGATCAGCTTTCCCAGGAGCACGGCGGCCACCATGATCCCCACCACCAGGATCAGCGCGCCCAGCACCACGAACCCCCGGGAGTCGGAGGCGCGGGAGGGGAGTCGGAGCGGGAGCGGGGTCTTCGGCGGCACGGGATCCTGGCTGCGGCAAGGGGACTTTCCGGAAGCGGCGCAAAGATATCCACGCGCCGGGCCGGTGTAAACGGCGCCCCGGCGCCACCTTCCCGGGCCCGTCCGCTGGACTCCGCTCCCCGGCCCCGCTACAATTTGCGCATGGGGCCCCTCCGCCCCATCCCCAAGGTCCATTCCGCAGGAGCACCGTGTCGTCAGGCGCCGCAGAGATCCACGACCCGAACCGCCTCGCCGCGCTCGCCGTGACGGGGCTGATGGACAGCCCGTTCGAGGAGTCGTTCGACCGCCTCACCCGGCTCGCCGCGCAGTTCATCGGTACGCCGCTGGCCCTGGTGAACCTGGTGGACGACCGGCGGCAGTTCGCCAAGAGCTGCGTGGCCCCGTCCACCTGGCCGGCCGACCGCGAGGCGCCGCTGGCGGACTCCTTCTGCAAGTGGGCGGTGATCTCCGGCGAGCCGGTGGTGATCGAGGACGCGCGCCGGGACGAGCGCGTGTCCGGGAGCGCCATGGTGCCGCTGGGGCTGATCTCCTACGCGGGGATCCCGCTGGTCACCTCGCAGGGGTACGTGCTGGGATCGCTGTGCGTGGCCGACTTCGCGCCGCGCCGGTGGACGCCGGGCGAGCTGCAGGTGCTCCGCGACCTGGCCGGCGCCGTGGTGACCGAGATCGAGCTGCGCGCCGACATCGCGGCGCGCCTGGAAGCGGAGCGCGCCAAGGACGAGTTCGTCTCGGTGGTCTCGCACGAGCTGCGCACCCCGCTCACCTCCATCCGCGGCTCGCTGGGGCTGCTCGCCAGCGGGCAGCTGGCCGGGGAGCGCGCCCAGCGCATGCTGGACGTGGCGATCCAGAACACCGACCGGCTGGTGCGGCTGATCAACAACATCCTGGACGTGGAGCGGGTCGAGTCCGGCAAGGTGCAGCTGGAGGTGCGGCGCGTCGCCGCGCGGGAGCTGATCGAGCAGGCGGTGGAGGCCACGCAGGGGCTGGCCACGCGCGCGGGGGTCCCGGTGGAGTGGACCGCTCCGCCGGAGCTGCACGTGCACGCCGACCCGGACCGCGTCGTGCAGGTGATCACCAACCTCCTGTCCAACGCCATCAAGTTCTCGCCCGCCGGGAGCCCGGTGCGGGTGAGCGCCGAGGCGCGCGGGGCGGAAGCGCTCTTCCAGGTGCGCGACCGGGGGCGGGGGATCCCCCCGGAGCACCTGGACGACATCTTCGAGCGCTTCCAGCAGGTGGACAGCTCCGACTCGCGCGAGAAGGGAGGGAGCGGGCTGGGGCTGGCGATCTCCCGCAGCCTGGTGCAGCAGCACGCCGGACAGATCTGGGTGAGCAGCGAGCTGGGCCGGGGGAGCACCTTCTTCTTCACCCTCCCCACCGACACCTCGGATCCCACGGCGGCGCGGAACGGAACTCGCTAGCTCCGCCCCGGCACCTTCCACCGAAAACCCCACAGCTCCGGCGCCGCCGCGCGCCGGGAAGGCCCGCCCATGCACATCCCGCCGGTCCACATCGAGTACCCCGACTGGGTGGAGTCCCTGGTCGACTGGGAGCGCGGCTACGCATCCGACGAGGAGCGGATGCGCCTGGCGATCGACCTGTCGCGCGAGAACGTGGTGCGCGGCACCGGCGGCCCCTTCGGCGCGGCGATCTTCGAGAGCGACACCGGGAAGCTGGTGGCGGTGGGGATGAACAGCGTGGTCCGGCTGAACAACTGCACTCTGCACGGCGAGATGGTGGCGTTCATGATGGCGCAGTCGCGGCTGGGGTGCTTCTCGCTCCGCTCCGACGACGGCCCCGCGCACGAGCTGGTGACCTCGTGCGAGCCGTGCGCCATGTGCCTGGGCGCGACGCTCTGGAGCGGGGTGCGCCGGGTGGTGTGCGGCGCGCACCGCGACGACGCTCGCAGGCTGGACTTCGACGAGGGCCCGGTCTTTCCCGAGTCGCACCAGTACCTGGAGGCGCGCGGGATCCGCATCGTGCACGGGGTCCTGCGCGCGGAGGCGAACGAAGTGCTGGAGCTGTACCGCGCCCGCAAGGGCACCATCTACAACGGCTGATCCGGATGCGCACCTCCCTCGACAACGACGCCCTCGCCGCGCAGGCCGACCGCCTGCGCCAGGCCAACCTCCGCTTCGCCGAGCGCTTCCCCGGCGAGAGCGGCCGCCGCCAGCCGGTGCACACCGTGTACGGCGGGGCGCAGCTCTTCCGCGCCGACTCCACCCCCAAGCTGGGCGGCGTGGCCCTGCGCGCGCTGGAGGAGTACGCCCCCGACGCCGACGTGTTCGCCGAGGTGCTGGGGATCCCCGCGGTGCTGGCGGAGACGGTGTACGGTCGGGTGCTGGAAAAGCTGCGGCGCGAGCCGGTGGAGGACTTCCGCATCGACTTCGAGGACGGGTACGGGAACCGCCCCGACGCGGAGGAGGACGGCCACGCGGAGTCGGTGGCGCGGGAGGTGGCGAAGGGGATGCAGGCGGGCACGCTCCCCCCCTTCCTGGGGATCCGCATCAAGACGCTGAACGAGGAGCTTCGCGCCCGCAGCGTCCGCACGCTGGACATCTTTTTGAGCACGCTGGCGGCGGAGACCGGGGGCGCGCTCCCGGACAACTTCGTGCTCACCCTCCCCAAGGTGACCATCCCGGAGCAGGTGGAATTCTTCGTGGCGGTGCTGGGGGCGCTGGAGGAGCGGCTGGGGCTGGAGCGGGGGGCGCTGCGCTTCGAGATCATGGTGGAAACGCCGCAGTCGATCCTGGGGCCGGAGGGGCGCTCGCAGCTCCCGGACTTCGTGGCGCGCGGCGAGGGGCGGATCACCGGGGCGCACTTCGGCACCTACGACTACACGGCCGGGGTGGGGATCACCGCCGAGCACCAGCGGATGCGCCACCGTGCCTGCGACTTCGCCCGGCACGTGATGCAGGTGACGCTGGCGGGGACGGGGGTGTGGCTCTCGGACGGCTCCACCACGGTGATGCCGGTGGGTCCGCACCGGGGGAAGGAATTGACTTCGGAGCAGGTGGTGGAGAACGTCGCCAGCGTGCACCGCGCCTGGCGGCTGCACTACGACGACGTGCGCCACTCGCTGGTGCACGGCTTCTACCAGGGGTGGGACCTGCACCCGGCGCAGCTCCCCACGCGCTACGCGGCGGTATTCGCGTTCTTTCTGGAAGGGGTGGAGGCGGCGGGGAAGCGGCTGCGCAACTTCGTGGAAAAGGCGGCGCAGGCCACCCTGGTGGGCGACGTGTTCGACGACGCCGCGACGGGGCAGGGGCTGCTCAACTACTTCGCGCGGGGGATCAACTGCGGGGCGCTGACCGAGGAGGAGGCGCTGGAGCGGACCGGGCTGACGCTGGAGGAATTGCGGGGGAGGTCGTTCCTGCAGATCCTGCGCAACCGGGGGGCGTAGGGCGAGGTTACAGGGGACAGATTACAGGGGATAGCCTGCAACGGCAGGCCCTCACCCCGGCGCTCCGCGCCACCCCTCTCCCAATTCTGGGAGAGGGGGCTGGTGGGACTCGTGCGAGAGCCGGCGCCGCACGCCCCATCCGCCTCGCTACGCTCGGACAGCAGCCCGCTTGATCCCCCAATTCTGGGGGAAGGCTGTACGGCAGACGAAAGCGAAGGGTCGGCATCCGCGTGGATGCCGACCCTTCGCTGTTTGTAGTCCCCTGCCGTTCCCACATTCTGTTGCGAGGGAGACGCGCCCGGCGGTTTGGGCGTGGCTCCCGTAGCGGTCGGGGAGACTGCCGGCTGTTTCGGCAGGCTCACCGTCCCCGCGGAAGAGACCGCGCTGTTTGCGGGCTCTGGAGCGGCCCACACGCTCCAAAGTCCCTCGACAAGAATCAGTCGTCGCGCATCAGCGTGGCCTCG
>JAFAYN010000575.1 GCA_019240375.1 Gemmatimonadota bacterium | reverse complement strand
CCAGGCGCAGGGCACGGGCCACGTCGGCCAGGGTGTGCCCCTCGGCAAAGTGCAGCTGCACGATCAGCTGCTCTTCCGGTTCCAGCTGCTCCATGGCCGTCCCGAGCACACCCAGCATCTCCGCGCGCCGTCTGTCGGCCTCGTCCGCGAGCACCCGGTCGTCCGCGCGCGAGGTGCCGGGCGCGGCATCCAGTCCCACGGCCGGCTCTCCCACTACGGGGCGCAGCGGCGCGCGCTCGGGGATCTGGCCGAGCAGGCGTGCGAGTTCGGCGTCGGAGAGCGTGGTGCGGCCCGCGGTGCGCAGCTTCTCCCCCGCCTGCTGCAGGGTGTAGCCGTCGTGGCGCACCAGCATCTCCAGGTCCACCGCCGGCGCGCCCAGCCGCTCCGCCGCCGCCGAAGGACGCCAGCGGCCCCGCTGCTCACGGATGAAATTGACGAGGTGACGGACGACCACGGACGCAAGGTACGTTCTGAACTCGGAATTTCCGAGGAAGCGGCGCACTACAGCGTAGTCGTCCTCCATCAGCTTCATTCGCACCCAGGCGGTGAAGTCCTCCGCGTCGGCGCCCCAGATGCCGTGATTGCTGCAGGCTATGGAGGCTACCTTGTCGATCCAGTCCAGGTGCTTCAGGAAGAGCGCCTCGGCGGCCTCGCGGTCAAGCATCAACAGCCCTGCGGAAAAGGTGCCCGGGGAGCATGCCGGAGCGCTGCTCCACACGGCTGCCAGCCCGGCGAGTGCACCGCGCACGATGATGGATGGGAATCGCGGAAGACCCGTCCGACGAATGTTTCGCACCCGGAAGACGGCCGGGGCCCACGGCCCGCGGCACGGAACGTCCACCCTCAGAAAGGGCTGCAAAGACGATGGCCTTCACTCTTCGAATCACCTTCTCGGGACTCTGCCTCTTCGTGCCCGAGCCCGCCGCCGACGGCAACACCGGACGGATGCACGTGCTGATGCCCAGCATGTTCGGCCACTGCTCCGGGGCCGACCGGCACGTGGCGGCGGTGGCGTACGACACGGGGCACCTGGCCCCCGGGGGTACGCCCACCGGGATCACCGCCCTGGCCCCGATCTCGGGCCGGCAGGTGACACCCGTGGCCGGCGAGGAAGCCAGCCTCGCGCTGTGCGGCCACATCCCGGACCTGCGCGAGATCACGCAGCGCCCGGTGGACCCAGACCACCTGGGCTCCGACCTGGGGAAGAAGCTGGCGGCGCGGGTGACGCTGGGCGCGGGACGGATCACGCGGGTGTCGCCGGGGGTGTGCTGGGAGTGGCGCCCGGGTGAGTTCCGCCCGATCGCGCACCGGGTGGAATGGGAGATCCCCGACGTGGAGGGCGAGCAGCTCACACTGGTGTCGGAGCTCATCGGCGGAGGCGGCGAGCAGAAGGCGCTGGGCACGTTGTTTCCCATGGGAGGCCGTGTGAATCTGGTCGTGTATCACGAGACCACGCAAGACCTGCCGCCGGAGCCGCTCTCCGTCGACAGCCAGCCGGTGCCCGCTCGCGGTTTCACCCCGCACCACTTCACCGCCTACTACACCCTCTTCGGCGGGCCCGTCTCCACCGTGCTCCCCCGGTTCGCGGGGAAGCTGGCCGACTGCCCGCCGCCCGCCAACCCCTGCGAGCCCATCCCCCCCGACATGGGCGGGATGCCGTACACCTGCCTGGTCGCCGGCGTCGGGAGCGGGGGTGGAACCGGGGGCTGACCCGCGGCTCGATCCACCGCGCCGCCGCATAAGCGGCGGCGCACGCACCCACACCGGAGATACGGCATGGCACGCGGCAGCTCGATCCACATCGGAGTGAACCACCCGGCCTCGAATAGCGAATGCCCGCTGTCGCGGAGCGAAGAGAGCGCGTGGAAGGTGGCGGGGCTGGCGTACCAGGCGGGGTACGGCGCCATCCACGTGCTGCGCGGCGCCGATGCCACGCGGCAAGCGGTCGGCGGCCTCCTCGCCGCCACCGTCCGGGCGCTGGAGCCCGGCCACACCCTCTTCGTCTCCTACTCGGGGCACGGCTCGCAGGTGCCCGACATGGACGGTGACGAGCGGGACAGGCGGGACGAGACGTGGTGCCTGCACGACGCCGAACTCATCGACGACGAGCTGGTGGAGATCTGGAGGCTAGCGGCGCCCGGGACGCGCGTGCTGGTGGTGTCCGAGAGCTGCTTCGGCGGCGGGATGGGGCGCCACGGCGACGAGGTGCTGGCCGCGTATCCCGGCCTGCCGCCCGCGCCCGACCGGCCGGTCTACCGCTCCGCTGGCCCGGTGATGAGGGGGGTACAGCAGTTCGCGCAGCCCGGGTCGTGCACCTTGCGCGTGCCGTCTCACGACGACGGGATCCGGACCAGCGTGCTGATGATGGCGGCCGCGGGCGAAGGGCAGAAGGCGCAGGAGGGGCTCTACCTCCACCACCTGCTGAATCTCTGGGACGGCGGAGCGTTCCGCGACAGCTTCTGGGCGCTGCACAAGCACCTGTGCGAACGCGTGCAGAACGACAACCCGCAGCAGGAGCCGCAGATCATGATGCTGGGAACACCCGATCCCGAGTTCCCGCTGGAGATGGCATTTCACCTGGACCGCCCGGTTATGCGCGGCTAGTGGAGCTGACGGCGCAACGCGCTCCGGACTGGAAAGTCGATCAATCCGTTCAAAGATCCCATAGGGACAATATATGAGAAAGGATGCAGATGGAAGACAGGATCAAAGTGCTTTTCCTGGCGTCGGACCCGTTCCGCGACCGGGCACCGCTTCGGCTCGATGAAGAGGTGCGGGCGATCGAGCACGCGCTCCGGAAGGGGCGTGCACGCGACCGGGTAAAGCTGGTGCCCTACTTCGCCGCGCGCACTCGCGACCTGCAGCACGCGCTGATGCAGCACGATCCGCGGATCGTGCACTTCGCCGGGCACGGCAGCGACGGCGCCATCTACATGGGAGACGCGTACGGCCGGCCGACGGTGGTGGGAAAGGAAGCGCTGGCGAAGCTGTTCGGGATCCTGAACGAATGGATCAAGGTGGTAGTACTGAACGGGTGCAACACCCTCCCCATCGTGGATGCGCTGAGCGAAATCGTGGACTATGCCATCGGGATGAATCAGCCCCTCAGCGACGCCTCGGCGATCGTATTCGCCGAGTCGTTCTACGGAGCGCTGGGGATGGGGAAGACAGTGCAGGCATCGTTCGACCTCGCCGTGAGCCAGCTCGAGCTCGAGGGAAACGCCGAGTCCACCATCCCGGTGCTGCGCATCCGCCCCGGCGTGGACCCCTCCCTCCCGCTCGTCGCGGAGCCGTCCGTCTCCGCAGTGCCTGTGGAGCCGGTGGAGCCGCGCGGTCCGGGCATGGTGACCGACATCAAAACCTTCCATGCCGACGACGTGCTGTTCGAGAATCGTCCTGGCTTCGCGAAGGCCGAGCACCGCTTCGACAATGTCTTCGGGCGCGGGTTCATCTTCCGCAACAACTGACCCCCAAACCGAACCCTCCCTACCGCGATCATGACCGAACACGGCATCCTCACCCTACTCTGGCAGCAGAACACCGGCATCGGACGTCTGATCCTGCTGCTGCTGTTCGCCCTAGGCGCGGCGGCGGCCACCGCCGCGATCCGCCACCTGCACCGCTACCGCTCCGTGGAGCAACGCGCGCTGAACGGTGTGCGCGAGAAACTTCGCGGGATCCACGAACGTGAAGGCGCCGAGCAGGCCGAGGGGAGCCGCCCTGTCGTGCCGCCGCCGGTGGAGCTCGCCGAGCTGCGCGAGAACGTGCCTCCGGACACCCTGATCGGGGACCGCCTCGCCGCCCTCGCGCGCATGAAGCAGGCGCGGGTAAAGGTGAACCTGGAGGCGCTGCAGCAGATCACGCTGCTACGCGAGAACGCCAGCGTGGGACTCGCGTTTCCCGGATATGCGGTGGACTTGGCGATGATGCTGGGGATGCTGGGCACCTTCGTGGGGCTGTGCCTGATGCTGCTGCAGATGCAGGGCGTGCTTCCCAGCGCATCCGGGGTACCGGCGGCGGGTGGGTTCGCGGAGGCGGCACAGAGCCTCGGAGCGATCATCGCCAGCAAGAAAACGGCGTTCGTCACCACGCTGGTGGGGCTCTCGTGCGCCATCGCCATTTCGTTCCTGAACTTCTTCCTTGCCCGCGCCCAGTCTGCGTGCTACGACGCGCTGGAGCGGTTCACCACCGAGCAACTGCTCCCCGCCACCGTGGGCGCAGTGGAGGACGAAACAGCGATGGAGAAGCTGTCGCTGCAGCTCAGCGACACCTTCGCCAGCCTGGGTAGCCTTTCCGAGCACCAGGCCGGTAACCTGGAGCGGCTGCAGGAGATGCAGGACGCGTTCGGCGCTATCGTGGGGAGCATCCGCGCGATCACGCAACAGTCCGCCCGTGGGCCGGCGGAGGAGGCGGCGGGCGCGCTCACCACCCTGGTGAAGCAGCTGGCCAATGCCAACGACGCGCTGGTGAAGGTGGCGGAATCGGTAGCGATGCGCGCGGTACAGCAACGCCAGGAACCGGTGGCGGTACGGGGCGCGAGCGTGGGAGCGTGGGTGGACGATGGCCTCACCCTGGCGTGGCGCAACCCGCTCCCGGCGCTCCTGGGGGCAGGCGCGCTCGTGGCGCTCCTGGTCTTCCTCTTCTGACGCGGAGCGCCAGCCATGAAGAGCGCCCTCGCCACCAACCTCGTCAACACCCGCGTCCACTACTGGCCGGGGCTCGTTGACATGCTCACGTCGATGCTGATGTTCTTCCTCCTCATCCACTTCGTGGAGAGCAACTTCAGCTCGGCGAGCGCGCAGCTGGCGATCGCCCGGCAGAAGCAGGCGCTGTTCGTGTCCGTGCTGCACCAGGAGTTCGCGGCCGAGATCGCGGCGGGCCAGGTGGCCGACTCCGCCGACCTGAACCTGCTGCAGATCCGCTTCGGCGACAGGGTCCTGTTCGAGCCCGGCAGCTACGAGCTGCACCCGCATGGCGCCGCGCTGCTGCGGCGGCTGCGCGACGTGTTCCACCGGGTGGACGGCCAGGGTCGCGGTCTCCTGTACGAGCAGATCCAGATCGAGGGGCACACCGACGACCTTCCCTTCCGGCGCTCCGTCTACCCGCGCGACAACTGGGAGCTCTCCATCGCGCGCGCCACCGCCGTGATGCGCTTCCTGACGGGTGGCGCGAGGCCGCTGGAGGAGCGGCGGATGTCGGTGAACGGCTACGCCCAGAACCGTCCCGTGAGCAGACGGCGCAGCCGCAACCGGCGAATCGAGTTGCGCATCTACTTCTCCGGCCGCCTTCCCGATGCCGCCCGGGGGGCGCCGTGAGCCCGCCCCCGGGCAACCCCCGTACGGACGATACCGCGCTGCGCCGCGCCCTCTGGCGCTTCGAGTACGGGCACCTGTCCGACCGGCGCATCAAGCGGCTGCTCCGCACGGCGTACCTGCGCGCCACACGTGACTTCGGCGAGTTGGAAGCGGGCGTCCCCGAGGTGCGCCGGCACGACCCGGCGCTGCTGGCCGCCCGCGACGCCTTCCGCGCCCGGGCCGACGACGCGATCCACCGTGAGCACTTTCGCGCCGCGCTGGACGAGGTCCTTCGCGGGCGCAGGACGCTGGCGGCCATGCGGGCGCTGGTGCAGGCGGCCGGGAAGATCGAGATGGCGGCAGGGGCCGTGGGGCGGCTGCGCGACCACGCACGGGTGCCCCGGCTGCGCGCCCTTCCCTGCATCCGGGCACCCGCGGAGCTGCTGGCGGCAGCCCAGGCGCGCATGGCGGGGAAGCGCTACACCCAGGCCGGTTACCTGGCGGACGCGTCTCTCGCCGAATCCGCGCCGATCGAGCGGCGCGAGCGCGCGGCGAACACGCGGCGGGAGGCGCTGGAGGCGCGTATCGAGAGGGTCCGCTCGCTCTGCGCCGAGACCCGGGCCCTCGCGGGCACTGACGAGGCCGATCCCGTGGCGGACGGCAGTCTGGACGCGGTGGCGGCGCTCGCGCGCGACGGCTTCGTCACGCTGGCAGAGCGGCTGGCGGGCGAGCTGGCGTTCTCGCTGGCGGCGCGCGGCCGGCTCCACCGCGAGCTGCGCCGCGAGGGCGCCCTGAGCCCGGGCGACGACGCCGTGCTGCGCGGGGTAGCGGCGGCGGGCCCGGAGGCGTGGGCGTCCGCCACCGCCGCGCTCTGGCGCTCGCGGGTGGAGGCGGGGGTGCGCCGGGTGGCCGCGCAGCGCGACCGCGTGGATCGCGCGGGCGCCCTGCTGGACGCGGGGACGGGGAAGCGAGCGCCGACATGAAAGCGCTCACCGACTTCATCAACCGAAGAGAACCATGAGCAATCAGACCTTCGAAGAGCGCCTGGTGAGGGACCACCCCGCCGAGCCGCTGGAGGGGCACAACGTGGTGGTGTTCGAGCGCGTGGGCGAGTCGGGCGAGAAGTTCCGCACCATCCTCCCTCCCGGCACGCGGCTGAAGCAGGGGCTGCTGGGGCGGCTCTGGCCGCAGGGGCGGTTCTTCGCCGTCGCGGTGGACGCGTCGCCGGACCTGCACCTGGACGTCAACCAGCACGTGGTGCTCGAAGACGAGGAGGCGCACCGCTTCGACCTCCTCCTGGACCTGTACTACTCGGTGAGCGACCCGCACCTGCTGGCCAGCCTCCGCAACCGCGATCCGCTCGGGCTGGTCGCCGAGCGCGCGCGCCAGGTGATCGGCCGCGACGTGAAGCAGCTGCAGTGGACCGAGGTCGTGTTCAGCTTCACGGCCTCCGCGCAGGAGGTCCTGCGGCACAGGTTGCCGGAGCTGAAGGCCTTCGCCGCCGGGTACGGGATCGCTCTGCGGTCGCTGGAGCTGGGAAGGCTGCTCCCCGAGGAGGCCACCAGGGGCGCGCGCGATACCGAGGCGGATCTCGACCGGATCAGCCGCGACGAGCGGGTCGGGATGGCGAGGATGGAATCCTCGCGGCGCATGAGCGACGCGGAGAACCTGCACACCCTCGGCGCCGCCGACATGGACGCGGCCGCGCAGGAAGTGCGCGAGGGCGCGCGGCTCCGCGCCGCCGCGGTGGACGTCCGCATCAGCGCCATGAAGCAGGTGGCGGGCGGGATCTCCACGCCCGACGAGTTCCGGGCGGTGTTCCACACGGTGCTCCAGCCCGGCCCGCCGCGCGTCGCGGGACCCGGGACGCTCCCGGGCATCCACACCGACGGCGCCGCCGCGCTTCCTCCAGCCACCGGAGGGCTGGTCGCGCTGCTGCACCAGGTCGTCTCGGCCACGCAGAACGTCAGCGGCTCGGGAAGGCGCCTGGAGCTGCGCTCGGCGCTGCTGCACCTGGTCGCCGAGGTGCTGCTCGAAGACCTGGGCGAGTCGGCGGTACGTGCGCGGTACGCCGAGCGCGCACGCCAGCTCTTCGCCTCGCTGGAGCGCAGCCTCGTCCCGCACGAGCTCGACACCCTGCGCGCCCTGTCCGACCCGGTGGAGCTCGAACGCTCTCTGCGCGGCTGAACGGCGCGAACCACCCGAATGATGGAGATCCCTTCGATGTCCGACTCGACCGCCGGCTCGGAGCAGCCCGCACCGTCTTCCTCCCCTT
>JAFAYN010000555.1 GCA_019240375.1 Gemmatimonadota bacterium | reverse complement strand
CGCCCGCGCCGCCGTGTTCGCCCTGGTGGACGCCGGCGCCGCGGGCGTGACCGTGCTCAACCGCTCACCGGGGCGCGCCGACGCGCTGGTGGAGCGCTTCCGCGCGCCCGGGACCCGGCTGGAGCGCGCGGGTACGGCGGCGGAGCTGGCCGGGGAGCGCTTCGACCTGGCGGTCAACTGCACCTCGCTGGGCCGGGGGGTGGGGGAGCCCCTTCCGCTCCCGCCCGAGGGCGGCCCGGCGTTCGGCGCGGGGCTGGACCTGGTGTACTCGCCCGCCGAGACGCCCTGGGTGCACGCGTTACGGGCGCGGGGGATCCCCGCCTCCGACGGGCTGGAGATGCTCCTCCTCCAGGGCGCCGCGGCCTTCGAGCGGTGGTGGGGGATTCCCGCGCCGCTGGAAGCGATGCGCGCCGCGCTCCCGCCCCGGGAGGCCGCCCCGTGAGCGTACGGCGGCGTGCGGCGGAGCTGCGCGACGGGCTGCTGGACCTGGTGTTCGCCCCGGTGTGCGCCGGGTGCGGGACGCCGGTCCCCACCACCGAGGAGGAGCGGCTGGTGTGCCGCACCTGCTGGTCGCGGGCGCGGCCGGTCCCGGCGCCGCGCTGCGGGCGCTGCTGGGCCCCGCTCCTCCCCGGCCGGGAGGTGGGGCCGCGGTGCGCCGCGTGCGAGGAGGTCCCCGCCGGGATCCGGGTGGTGCGCTCCGCCTTCCTGCTGGAAGCGACCACCCGCGCCCTGGTGCATGCGCTCAAGTACCGCGGGTGGTCGGCGGTCGCGGGGCCGCTCGCCCGCCGCATGGCCGAGCTCCCCTTCCCGGAGGACGTGGAGGAGGAGGCGCGCGTCTGCGTCCCGGTCCCCACCAGCGCCGCGCGGATGCGCGAGCGGGGGTACAACCAGGCGGCGCTCCTCGCGGCGGAGTTCGCGGCGCGGACCGGCCGCGCGAGCGACCCCGGGCTCCTAGTCCGCGGCCGCTCCACCGACACCCAGACGGCCTTGCATCCCGCGGAGCGGCGGGCTAACGTTGCGGGCGCTTTCGCCGTCCCCGCCGGGCGCGCAGACTCCATCCGGGGCGAGCACCTGCTCCTGGTGGACGACGTGTGGACCACGGGGGCGACCGCCGTGGCCTGCGCGCGGGCGTTGCTGGACGCGGGGGCGCGGGTGGTCAGCGTGGCGACCTTCGCGCGCGTGCACCCCGAGCTGGACCGGTGACCGGTGCCGCTCCGGCCCTCGCGGCGGAGCGGCGACGTACATTCTACATACTTCGCGATCGGGGAGATCTCATGGCCATACGTGTTGCCATCAACGGTTTCGGACGGATCGGACGGAACGTTCTCCGCGCGGCCAAGCAGGCCGGCGTCAGCGACATCGACTTCGTCGCGGTCAACGACCTCACCGACACCGCGACGCTCGCCCACCTCCTCCGCTACGACTCGGTGCACCGCGCCTTCCCGGGCACCGTCGAAACGCGCGAGAACGCGCTGGTGGTGAACGGCGACGAGGTGCGGGTGTTCGCGGAAAAGGACCCGGCCGCGCTCCCCTGGGGCGACCTGGGCGTGGACGTGGTGATCGAGTCCACCGGCCGCTTCACCAAGCGCGCCGACGCCGCCAAGCACCTGGAGGCGGGCGCGAGGAAGGTGATCATCTCCGCGCCCGGGAAGGACGAGGACATCACCATCGTGCTGGGCGTCAACGAGGAAAAGTACGACTCGTCCAAGCACGACGTGATCTCCAACGCGAGTTGCACCACCAACTGCCTGGCGCCGGTGGTCAAGGTGCTGAACGACGAGTTCGGCTTCCGTCGCGGGCTGATGACCACGGTGCACGCCTACACCAACGACCAGAACATCCTCGACCTCCCGCACAAGGACCTGCGTCGGGCCCGTGCCGCGGCCATGTCGATCATCCCGACCACCACGGGCGCCGCCAAGGCCACCGCGCTGGTGATCCCCGAGGTCAAGGGGAAGATCGACGGGATCGCCATGCGTGTCCCCACGGCCGACGTGTCGATCGTGGACCTGACCGCGGAGCTGGAAAAGGAGGTCACCGCCGAGCAGGTGAACGACGCGCTCCGCAGCGCGTCCGAGGGGCGTCTCAAGGGGATCCTGGGCTTCGAGGAGCAGGAGCTGGTTTCGATCGACTACACGGGCAACCCGCACTCGTCCATCGTGGATGCGCCTTCGACCAACGTGCTTTCCGGGCTGGTGAAGGTGATGTCCTGGTACGACAACGAGTGGGGGTACAGCAACCGGTGCGTGGACCTGGCTCGTTACATCGGCGAGCGACTGTAGTTTTCAGGATCGTTGGATACCCCAGTCCGGGCTTCGGGCTGGGGTATTCGCTTTCTGGTGGCCTGGTTCGTGTAGTTGGGGCCGCTCCGGAGCCCGGCGGTACTGCTGCCGGTCTCCTGCGCGGGGTCGGTGAGCCTCACGATACGGCCGTGAGTCTCCCCGCCTGCGGAGTGAGCCCACGATACAGCCGTGGTCTCCCTCCGCCAAAGATTTGGGGGTACTGCGGGGAACGACGAAACGACAAAAACTCTGTCGTTCAGCCTTCCCCCAGAATTGGGAGATCAAGGGGGCTGCTGTGCGAGCCTAAGCGAGCCGGATGGGGGCGTACTGAGCCGGCATTCGCGCGAGCCTCGACCAGCCCCCCTCCCCCGGCCCCTCCCCCACGGAGGGGGGAGGGGAGCACTGCAAGCTTCCGTTTACGCTGTCGTTAAGCCCCTCCCCTGCTTGCGGGGGAGGGGTTTGGGGAGGGGGCCTCACACCGGCCCCGAAAACAACTCCATCTCCTATCGAGACCGATGAACAAGCTTTCTCTGCGGGATCTGAAGGAGCAGGACCTCAGGGGCAGGCGCGTGCTCCTGCGCGTGGACTACAACGTCCCGCTCGACGACGAGCTGCGCATCACCGATGACACCCGCATCCAGGCCACCCTTCCCACGCTGAAGGTGCTCACCGACGCGGGGGCGCGGGTGGTGATCCTTTCGCACTTCGGGCGGCCCAAGGGGAAGCGCGTGCCGGAGATGTCGCTGCGGCCGGCGGCTTGGCGGCTGGCGGAGCTCGTCGACGCCAAGGTCGACTTCATCGGCGACACGGTCGGGGAGCAGGCCGAGACGGCCACGCGCGAGATGGGCGAGGGCGACGTGGTCGTGCTGGAGAACACGCGCTTCCTCCCGGGCGAGGAAAAGAACGACGGGGAGCTGGCGGCGCAGATGGCGCGGCTGGGCGACCTGTTCGTCAACGACGCCTTCGGCGCGGCGCA